>NZ_JAGETK010000006.1:0-293179 GCF_017573605.1 Salmonella sp. 32070601201500089SM | reverse complement strand
TCTCCTGAAGGAACGTTGAAGACGACGACGTTGATAGGCCGGGTGTGTAAGCGCAGCGATGCGTTGAGCTAACCGGTACTAATGAACCGTGAGGCTTAACCTTACAACGCCGAAGATGTTTTGGCGGTTGAGAGAAGATTTTCAGCACTGATTCCGGATTTTCGGGAACGAAAGATAAAAGATTCGTTTCCGGCAACAGAATTTGCCTGGCGGCACTAGCGCGGTGGTCCCACCTGACCCCATGCCGAACTCAGAAGTGAAACGCCGTAGCGCCGATGGTAGTGTGGGGTCTCCCCATGCGAGAGTAGGGAACTGCCAGGCATCAAATTTAGTGTGCTGATATGGCTCAGTTGGTAGAGCGCACCCTTGGTAAGGGTGAGGTCCCCAGTTCGACTCTGGGTATCAGCACCACTTAATACGGTTAAAGTTCGGCATTTGAAAAAGAATTTGTCTGGCGGCAGTAGCGCGGTGGTCCCACCTGACCCCATGCCGAACTCAGAAGTGAAACGCCGTAGCGCCGATGGTAGTGTGGGGTCTCCCCATGCGAGAGTAGGGAACTGCCAGACATCAAATAAAGCAAAAGGCCCAATCGAAAGATTGGGCCTTTTTGCATTTATCTCTCTATGGAAAAAGTTATCGGTTAATGGCGCCGACGCGTTTTATATTTGGTTTATACCCTTCATACTTCAAGTCGCTTATGTGTTGGCTACGGATTACTCGGCCCATTCATGGGCCTCGCCCTGACGGGCCGTCGCACGCGACGTTCAAATCTGCTCCCGGCAGATTTGTCGCTCACCCCAGTCACATAGTTATCTATGCTCCTGGGGACTCACTCCCTTGCCGCCTTTAAGCAACTCGAATTATTTTGGGTTTACAACATCTTCGTAGAGTGGATAAAAACCGTTTTAGTCAACGTGATTTCCCGCCATATATCCGCCTGAACCATCGAATGTGAACCGTGCTGAAGTAGATGTACAAACGGCTTTTACTTACGCCTCTAATAAGCAATAGAGATATTCGCTGATATTACGTGTATGCTCCGGTTTTTATCCAGACTGTCTGTAATAATTACGCCTAATGACCACGCTCTAAGTCTTACTGTATAAAGCCTGTTTTTAATGCGGCTTACGATGCTATCAAGCTACAATTTTGTCTGCATCGGACAAGGAATAGAATAAATACTATTGGGATGGGCGAGTAAGAAAAGAGAGCGTTTTATCGTGTTAACTTTCGGGGGACAGGCTGAACAGATTACGTCGCTGAGTATCCTTACGACCTTTATATTATTACTGAAAGCGCGGCATTGCCGCGCCTGCATGTATCATTTAGAAAGCGCAATGATACCCATCGTCAACCCTGCTACCGCCGCAGCGCCGCCAGCAATAGCGCCTGCTGTCTCCCAGTTATCCTGCGTTGTACCTTTCATACATGTATTGGTATGAACCAGCCGCCCTTGATCGTCATAAACCGGTACGCAGGGAGAATCATGTGCACAACCTGCCAATAAGGTGGTAAGCAATGCAACTGGAATTAGTCTTTTCATGGTGTTACCTCATTAATCAGCGTTTCGCGAAGTACAGCAACGTAATGCTGGCTCTAACCGCTGCGAAAACGAGAGTTATTTTACCACCACAGAAAAAATGGCCGACATGAGGAATCATCTCAATTCATGTGAATTGTAAAAACTATGGAGAATGCAGAGGTAAGCGGAGAGGGGGAATAGCGGAGATAAAAACGTACCGTTTAAAAAGGCGTCCGAAGACGCCTCTGTTTACCGGTTAATCATGATGGCGATTAAATCGGCGTTTTACAACAACGAAGAATACTGGCACGAAGAAGATAGCTAATAAGGTTGCGGTTAACATTCCCCCCATAACCCCTGTGCCTACTGCGTTCTGTGCACCACTACCTGCGCCACGACTGATAACTAACGGCATTACCCCGAGAATAAAGGCCAGCGAGGTCATTAGAATAGGACGTAAACGCATACGGGATGCTTCCAGCGTCGCTTCAATCAATCCACGTCCTTCTTTTTCCATGAGATCTTTGGCGAACTCGACAATCAGGATGGCGTTTTTAGCAGAAAGGCCAATAGTGGTTAACAAGCCAACCTGGAAGTAAACGTCATTGTTCAGACCGCGCAATGACGCTGCAAGCAGAGCGCCAACCACGCCGAGCGGTACGACCAGCATTACCGAGAACGGAATTGACCAGCTTTCATACAGAGCGGCAAGGCAGAGGAAAACGACAATGAGTGAGATTGCGTACAGCGCCGGCGCTTGGTTACCTGACAACCGTTCCTGATACGACATACCTGTCCAGTCATAGCCAATACCGTTGGGTAGCTGTGAAGCCAGGTTTTCCATTAACGACATGGCTTCACCGGTGCTTCGTCCGGGTGCTGCTTCGCCGAGCAGTTCCATTGACGGCATCCCGTTATAGCGTTCCAGGCGTGGCGAACCATAAATCCACCGTGCTGAGCTAAAGGTAAAGAAGGGCACCATCTCGCCATTGGCGCTGCGTACATAAAGATTGTTGATATCTCCCGGCAGCATACGGAACTGAGCGTCAGCCTGAACGTATACTTTTTTCACTCGTCCGCGATCGATAAAGTCGTTAACGTAATAGCCGCCCAACGCCGCGGAGATGGTTTCGTTGATATCAGACAGCGAAACACCGAGCGCCTGCGCTTTTTCTTGATCGACATCCAGCTTGAACTGTGGCGTGTCTTCCAGCCCGTTCGGGCGTACGCGCACTAATAGATCAGGATGCTTCGCGACCATACCCAGGAGTTGATTACGCGCTTTTGTTAACGCATCGTGACCGAGTCCTCCCTGATCAATCAGTTCAAAGTCGAAACCTGTCGCGGTACCTAACTCGACAATTGCCGGCATGTTGAAGGGGAACACCAACCCGTCGCGAATCTGGCTGAAGGCGCGTGTCGCTCTGGCGATAACGGCTTCGACGCTATTTTCTTCACCGTTACGCTCTTCCCAGGGTTTAAGGCTGACAAATGCCATCCCTGAGTTTTGTCCCTGACCGCTAAAGCTAAAGCCGTTTACGGTAAACACGCTTTCGACGTTCGCTTTTTCATTATTCAGGTAGTAATGAGTGACTTGATCCAGCACTTTCTGCGTACGTTCTTGCGTAGCGCCAGAGGGGAGCTGAATCATGGTCAGGAATACCCCCTGATCTTCTTCCGGCAGGAAGGAGGTCGGGAGGCGTAAAAACAGAACCGCCATTCCGACTACAATAAGTAGATAGATAATGAGATAGCGACCCGTATTACGCACGATGCCGCTTACGCTGTTAGTATAGTGGTTAACGCTGTGGTCAAACCTGGTATTGAACCAGCCAAAGAAGCCGCTTTTTTTCTCGTGATGTTCAGCAGATACGGGTTTAAGCAGCGTAGCGCACAGTGCTGGCGTCAGAATCAACGCAACCAGAACGGATAGCGCCATTGCTGAAACAATAGTAATAGAGAACTGGCGATAAATTGCCCCGGTCGAGCCGCCAAAAAAGGCCATCGGGATAAATACCGCAGACAGTACCATCGCGATACCAACCAGCGCTCCCTGAATCTGCGACATGGATTTTTCCGTCGCCTCTCGGGGAGAAAGGTTATCCTCCATCATTACACGTTCAACGTTTTCTACGACCACTATCGCATCGTCAACCAACAGCCCTATCGCCAGTACCATACCAAACATCGTCAGGGTATTGATGGAATAGCCAAAGGCGGCGAGTACCGCAAAAGTGCCTAGCAACACGACAGGAACAGCGATGGTAGGAATCAGGGTTGCCCGGATATTCTGTAAGAACAGATACATTACCAGGAACACCAGAATAATCGCTTCAAACAGCGTTTTTACCACTTCGTGGATAGATATTTTTACGAAGGGCGTTGTGTCATAAGGATAAACCACCTTCATTCCCTGAGGGAAGAAAGGCTGCAGCTCCGCCAGTTTCGCTTTGATTGCGGTTGCGGTATCCAGCGCGTTAGCGCCGGTCGCCAGTTTAATACCGAGACCGGAGGCCGGTTTACCGTTAATGCGCGCTACAACGTTATAGTTTTCACCGCCAAGCTCAATACGCGCGACATCTTTGAGATGGACAACAGAACCGTCGGTATTGACGCGCAACGTAACTTTGCCGAACTCTTCCGGGTCTTTCAGACGCGTTTGGGCGATGATTGAGGCGTTAAGCTGCTGGCCCGGTAATGCTGGCGTACCGCCCAGCTGGCCTGCCGCAATCTGGTCGTTCTGTACTTTTAACTGGTTGATGACGTCAACTGGCGTGAGTTGGTATTTATTTAGCAGATTCGCATCCAGCCAGATACGCATGGCGTACTGTGCGCCAAATAGCTGAACGTCGCCCACACCATTCAGACGGCTGATAGAATCCTTAATGTTAGAGGCGACATAGTCAGAGATGTCGTCCTGGGTAGTGTTCGGATTATCTGAGACGAACCCGGCGACCATCAAAAAGCTGCTGCTGGACTTTTCAACGCTAATCCCCTGCTGCTGGACTTCTTGCGGCAGTAAAGGCGTGGCGAGCTGCAATTTATTTTGCACCTGAACCTGCGCGATATCCGGATCGGTTCCGGACTGGAAGGTCAGGGTGATGGTCACGCTACCAGCAGAGTCGCTGGTAGAGGACATATACATCAGGTTATCGATACCGTTCATATTTTGTTCGATAACCTGAGTAACCGTATCCTGTACCGTCTGCGCATCCGCGCCAGGATAGGTTGCAGAAATAGAAACCGCTGGCGGCGCAATGGTTGGATACTGCGCAACGGGAAGTTGCATTATTGCCAGTGCGCCAGCCATCATCAGGATAATGGCCAGAACCCAGGCGAAAATAGGACGTCTAATAAAAAAGTTTGCCATGTACGGTTACCTTATTGCGCCGTTTTCGCTGCAGGAGCATCGGTAGTGGCTTTCACCTGGACGCCCGGTCGCGCTTTTTGTAAGCCGCTGACGATGACCTTATCGCCCGGTTTTAACCCTTCGCTGATGAGCCATTTATCGCCAATAGCCTGCGCCGCCACGACATTGCGGGCTTCGACCTGGCTTTTATCGTTAACCACCATCACCATTGCGTCGCCGCGCGGCGTGCGGGTTACGCCCTGCTGGGGGACAAGGATGGCATTGGGCTGGACGCCTTCATCAATGCGGGCGCGCACAAACATACCGGGAAGCAGACTGTGTTGCGGGTTAGGGAAAACCGCCCTGAGCGTGATAGAGCCGGTGCTTTCATCTACGGTAACGTCGGAAAATTGCAGCGTGCCTTTAATCGGGTAGACCTGACCATTTTCCATTACCAGCTGAACCGTGCTACTGGCGCTGTCTTTATGCAGGTTACCTTGTTCGACGGATTGCTTGAGTCGCATAAAGTCGTTGCTTGATTGCGTCACGTCGACATAAATCGGATCGAGTTGTTGCACGGTAGCCAGTTCAGTTGACTGACCATTAGTCACCAGCGCGCCTTCAGTCACATTAGATTTTCCTATACGCCCGCTGATGGGCGAGGTGACTTTGGTATACGCAAGGTTAATACGCGCGCTTTCAACAGCGGCTTTTGCCGCCACAACGGCGGCATCGGCCTGGCGGGCGTCGGCAATCGCCTGATCATATTCCTGTTGGCTGATATATTTTGTGCCGACCAGTGGAACATAGCGTTTGACCGTCAGGTGCGCGATAGCCGCAGCCGCTTCGCTTTTAGCAAGTTCGCCTTTAGCGCTGTCATAATCGGCCTGATAGGTGGCAGGATCGATCTGATAAAGCGACTGCCCGGCCTCTACATCGCTACCTTCGGTGAAGTTTCTTTTAAGCACGATCCCGCTCACCTGGGGGCGAACCTCCGCAATGCGAAATGCGGACGTACGTCCGGGAAGTTCGGTCGTTACGGCTAGCGGCGCTGTTTCGACCACATGGACGGTGACTTGCGGCTCGCCGGCATGAGCCTGGGTATCTCCCTGGTCATTACAACCGGCCAGCAGCGCAGCAGAGAATATGATGAATGAGGGCAGGAGTGAAAACCTGGCATGTTTCGTCATTACTGTTCCTTAAAAAACCGAAAGCTCGTTATTCACCGGATAACGGTAAGGCGTTAACGCGCGAAAAATAGAATAGCAGTGGGGTATCCTACAAATTATTAGCTTGTGATGTAAGCAATACTTATTTTGGGATAGGGTTCACGGCACATAAAAGCAAAAAAAAAGAACTATTCCCTGTCGTTTCATAATGTCCCGATTAGTAAAATCATGATGTTGAATAACATAATTAGAAATATATATTTTATATGAATATGTTTTATTGATTTATTTGTTTTTATTATTGATTTGGCGATATTGTGCGAAATAAAAATAGCTGTCTCTCGTCTGACTAAAAAGGACATGATAAAGTTGTTTTTTGTGCTGAGTATTTTATCAGCGTATTTATCGTTTTTATGGTCCAGGATATCTTAATTATGGCGAAGAAAACGAAGGCGGATGCGCTTAAAACGCGGCAACACTTGATTGAAACCGCTATTGCGCAGTTCGCTTTGCGCGGCGTTGCCAACACGACGCTGAATGATATCGCTGATGCCGCTGATGTCACGCGGGGCGCCATCTACTGGCACTTTGAGAATAAAACGCAGTTGTTTAATGAGGTTTGGTTACAGCAACCACCTTTACGCGAACTTATTCAGGATAGGCTTACGGGATGCTGGAATGATAATCCTTTACAAGATCTACGAGAGAAATTTATTGCAGCCTTACAATATATTGCGGCAGTGCCTCGTCAGCAGGCATTAATGCAGATTTTATATCATAAATGTGAATTCCATAATGGTATGATATCGGAACAGGCCATTCGGGAGAAGATGGGTTTCCATCATCAGTCGCTGCTTGAAGTATTACAGCGATGTATGGATAAAAAGCTGATCTCAGGCAGTCTTGATCTGGATGTCATATTAATTATTCTGCATGGTAGTTTTAGCGGAATAGTAAAGAACTGGTTAATGAATCCCACAAGTTATGATCTTTATAAGCAGGCGCCTGCATTAGTCGATAATGTATTAAAAATGCTAAGCCCGGATGGCAGTGTGAGGCAATTAATGCCAAATGAACAACAGGCTGAAGAAGCCTGAGATTATTTTGAGTTGATATTATATATTTACCTTGTGAATATATTGGCAGGGTCCCGAATATCGCGAGCAATTTCCTCTGCCGTACGCGGCTTGCCAAGCAGGAACCCCTGAAGCGTATGGCATCCTAACTGGGTCAAAAATTGTTGCTGCGTTTCATTTTCTACCCCTTCTGCCACAATTTGCAGATTTAACGCTTTCGCCAGCGCGACAATAGCCGCAACAATGGTCGCGCCGTCGCCTGCCTCGCTGAGTTCATGTACGAAAGCGCGATCAATTTTTAGTTCGCACGCTGGAAGACGTTTCAGATAGAGAAGGCTGGAATAGCCGGTGCCAAAGTCGTCAATAGAGGCCTTAACCCCCATTTCCGTTAATCTGGTGAGTATAGCGACGCTTTGCTCTGGCTTGTTCATCGCCGTGGTTTCGGTGATTTCCAGAATCAATAAATCGGGACGGATACTGTGTCGGGCCAGGCTCCGCGTAATGGTGTCCACAAGGCCGGGCTGCTCAAATTGTAAGGCGGACAGATTTACCGCCACTGACCATAAGGCGTATCCCTGTAAATGCCACTCGCGGAGCTGTCGACACGCCTCGTCTATCACCCAGCTACCGATAGTGACGATAAGACCCGTTTTTTCCGCCAGCGGTAAAAACTGGTCAGGATTCAGTACGCCTTGTTTTGGATGATGCCAGCGCAACAGGGCCTCAAATCCTACAATGGGGCCGGCAGGAGCCTGAAATTTAGGCTGATACACCAGCCTGAGCTCTTGTCTTTCCAGCGCCAGCCACAGGTCATTCATTAGCTGAAGTTGGGTTTGCGCCAGCATATTCATTGATGGCTGAAAGAAATGGTATCCGTTACGCCCCGTATGTTTCGTGTGGTACATTGCGGCATCAGCGTTGAACATCAGTTCCCGTTCGTTTTTTCCGTCCAGCGGATAGAGCGCTATTCCCACGCTAAGGGTGACGACCAGTTCGTACGGATCTATTGTAAAGGGCGCATCTATCGAATGTACCAGCGCGCTGGCAAGGGAAGCCGCTTCGTCAGGCGCGCTGACTTCTGCAAGCAGCACAAATTCGTCGCCGCCAATCCGCGCCAGGGTAAACTGCCCGCTCAGCGGTTGGTTCAGACGATGCGTGACCGCTACCAGTAGCTTATCGCCGATATCATGACCATAAGCGTCATTAACGGTTTTAAAGCCATCCAGATCCATAAACAGTAGCGCGAAAGACGTGTTTTCCCGATTCGCTTTGCTGATGGCCTGTTCCAGACGATCCTCAAGAAGTACCCGGTTTGGTAAACGGGTGAGCGTATCATGCAGCGCCAACTGCGCCAGTTCCTGGTTCGCCTGCGCCAGCGAAGAGGCAAGTAGTGCGGTACGGGCCTGAAGCCGGGCGTCAAATAAAGAAACCAGCAGAGTAATACCCAGGATAGTCAGCGCGACCACGCTGACAAGAACAGCCAGCCAGTTGCTATCGACGCCACGATGCTCCATCGGCCAGTTTTGGGGAAAGTGTGCGGCCTTCATGCCGGCGTAATGCATGCCGGCGATAGCTATCCCCATTAATACCGCGGCGCCTGCTCGCCTCAGGGCGACATCTGTTCCCTCATGACGCAGGCGGAACGTGAGCCACAGCGCGCCGCAGGACGCCAGTAGCGCGATAATGATAGAGAGGGCAACCCATGCGCTATTCCAGACGATAATGGAAGCAAATTGCAGCGCCGCCATCCCGGTATAATGCATTGCGCTGATGCCCAGTCCCATCACCAGCGCGCCCGGCAGTAAACGGCGCAGGCGCAGTTTTTCAGCGCTAACCAGCCATAGCGCAAACAGGGAGGAGCCGATCGCGATCAGCATGGAGAGGCCGGTGAGGAACGGATCGAAGCGCATGTTCATCGCGTGATCCATCGCCAGCATCCCGACAAAATGCATCGCCCAAATACCGACGCCCAGCGCGAAGCCGCCGCCCATTAGCCATATTCTGGCGTTTGATCGGGCGCTTCCGGCTACGCGTCCGGCCATATTTAATGCGGTATAGGACGCAAAAATAGCGACAGCAAATGAAACCGCCACAAGGATGTGGTTGTACTCACTAACCGGCATGTATCATTAGCTCATTGGTTATGCAGGAAAAGAACAGGACGAGACAGTATCCCCCCTTCTTTTATCCTCAACGTGTTTTAATTCCCTGTTTTTATAAGGGATAAAAGAAATCCGGGTGATAAATAATCATAGGTTAAATCGCCCGATTCGCTACTCCAGATCGGTACAATTGATCAATTTAAGAGGGTTAACCGAATCCATGTTTCGGCACTTATCCTGTTCAGTCGCCATCAATTCGATCCATTGCATCAAAAGCGCATCAAAAAGAAAAACGGAGACGGCAAAAACAACCAGCCACCAATACTTACGTATCATCGTCAAATCCTGTGTATTCATGCCCATGCGTGCTGGGAATATACATGAAATTTTGACGCTGAAAAGCGGACTTACAATGCTTTTACTTCTCTGAAGATAGCGCGTTTATCCCGACATTTCGCTGCTTTTTGGACAGGTTTTGTGTTTTTCTCTTTTTGACTTTTGCAAGTTCATTTTCTGAATAATGCGAAGTGACGCTCAATCTTCTGAGCCCCATTTTTACGTACTCATTATTGAGTTCAATACCGATAAACTTACGACCTGACGCCGCTGCGACAGCGCCTGTGGTGAAACTGCCTGCGAAAGGGTCCAATACGGTATCGCTCGGGTTAGAAGAGGCCAGTATGATCCGTTTTAACAGCGCGCTGGGCTTTTGCGTAGGATGGTTTTCATATTCATCCATCAGATAACGTACGCGAGGAAATGACCAGACGTTGCCCGGCACTTTTTTCTGATTGTATGGTTGGGGCGGGTTTTTTCGATAATCGATTAGCGCGCGCTTAGCGCCCGTGGTGGTTTCGACCAGAATCGCGTCACGGTTAAAGGTATAGCTTTTCGGGTTTTTTACCATCATCAGGATCGGTTCATACATAGAACCAAAGTATTTTTTCGCCTGCACCCCGGAACTATCATAGGACCAGACGATACGGCTTTTGATGGTAAAAAGCGTTCGGCATTTGAGATCGATATACGGCATATTTTCTGTGCTATTCATGATGTACATGGTGCCGTGTTTCTTCAGTACGCGGTGGCACTCATCAATGCATTCATACAGCCAGGCCAGAAAAGACGCTTCGTCCCAGGATTCCACCATACCGTCGAAATCTTTTCCGATATTGTAAGGCGGATCGGCAAAAATTAAGTCAATGCTTTCAGAAGGCAGTTTTTTAAGTTCTGTTAGCGCGTCACCGTGAATAATCTTCTTCGATTCATCGCCAAAGTACTGAGGTTCACATTCCGCTTTCATGACCAAATTCCATGTGATGCGTATAAAAAAGGCGCTTCCCCATGCCGAGTAGCGCCTTTTTAAACAAGCAGTTAGCTAATCGAAATTAGTTCATGCCGTATTTTTTTAATTTTTTACGCAGCGTACCACGGTTGATGCCCATCATCAGAGCAGCACGGGTCTGGTTACCACGGGTGTATTGCATCACCATGTCCAACAGGGGCTGTTCTACTTCAGCCAGTACCAGCTCATACAGGTCATTAACGTCCTGACCATTCAGTTGAGCAAAATAGTTCTTCAGTGCCTGTTTAACCGAGTCACGCAGGGGTTTTTGGGTTACCTGATCCTGAGAGTTAACGGTAGAAACGGTCAGTACGTCAGAATTTACGCGTTGTTCGAACATAGTTCTGTCAGCTCTTTATTTCTGTTTACGCAAAATTTTCGAAGTATGCCTCCAACGCCTCCAGCTGTTCGCTGGCGTCCTCAATAGCGTTGAATGTGCGCCGAAACTGGTCGTCTGGAGCGTGCTCCTGGAGATACCAGGAGACGTGTTTACGCGCGATTCGGTACCCTTTTGCCTGACCGTAAAAGTCATGCAGTTCCCGAACATGCGTGCAAAGCAAGCGCTTTACCTCTGCCAGCGGCAGCGGCGGAAGCAGCTCCCCAGTGTCCAGATAATGCTGGATTTCCCGAAAGATCCAGGGTCTTCCCTGAGCTGCGCGGCCTATCATCAGGGCATCCGCCCCTGTATAGTCGAGAACAGCTCTGGCTTTATGCGGGTTAGTAATGTCGCCATTCGCGATAATCGGAATGGAAACTTTCTGCTTAACTGCCCGAATACTGTCGTATTCAGCTTCTCCGTTGAACAAACAGGCGCGGGTGCGGCCATGGATGGTCAGAGCCTGAATACCACAATCTTCAGCCAGTTGGGCAATCTCTACGCAGTTACGGTGTTCCGGCGCCCAGCCGGTGCGAATCTTGAGAGTCACAGGAACGTCCACTGCGTTTACGACCCCGATGAGTATAGACTTCACTAAATCCGGGTACTGCAAGAGGGCTGAACCTGCCAGCTTACGATTCACTTTCTTCGCCGGGCACCCCATATTGATATCAATAATTTGGGCGCCGCTTTCCACGTTAATACGTGCGGCATCGGCCATCTCAACAGGGTCGCTACCGGCAATTTGCACCGTGCGAATACCTGGCTCATCAACGTGCACCATCCGTAAACGAGATTTATCGCTTTCCCACACTTGCGGGTTAGAAGACATCATCTCGGATACTGTCAATCCTGCTCCCATCTCATAGCACAGCGTCCGGAAAGGTCTGTCAGTAATGCCAGCCATGGGCGCTGCGATCAGGCGATTTCTGAGCTGATATTGTCCGATGCGCATGAGTTAAGAAATGACCATACTGTGACTGCAAGGCGGCGTATATTACGCATTTTTTGCACGAGATGAAAGGCCAAACTTTGAACAATCCACTGTTGTAGATCAATGAATCGTGCTTAAAAACAGCAAAATAAATTTATAATTCAGTAAAATCATAGGGTTATTTGTTATCGGCGGTTTTGTACGAGCTTACAAATTCCCGTAACTTCTCTCTATTTCTTCGACCAGAAACAAGATAAGCGGAATAATCTGCTTTTTTTATAAGCTAATTACCCCAAATGAATGGGATCGCCGTCTCGTTTCAGGACAAGATCACTTCCCGCTGCGCGTGACTTTTCTCCGTTGCCAGTCGGAAGGGGGCGCACAGATGCGCTTTTGTGTTCATGAATGGCACGGATAAATTTTTCCAGCTGCGTTGAAGAGAGGGTTAGCGGATGCTGCAGAACAACCCGGACAGCATTTACTAAGCACGAGGGCGATGGTTGCGGGCCATTGAAGCGCCAGTACGTTTGTCCGCTGGTAGCAGCTGTTTATCCAGACGGATAGTGACAAAGAAGTTATTTCAGGCATTCATTTGATGAATTTAATGATGTCTCGGTGACAGAAAGGCGTTAAGGCAGTTGTGTGGAGAAAAGCGTGGCCGGGCGACCACGCTGACAAGAATTATTTTTTACGGCCAGTAATGCGGCACCATTCTTCTTTTTCGACGACCGGGTCGAGAGTGAAAAGCTCGGCGTAAGCATCGCAGACGCTTTCCGCCTGGCTGGCGAGAATACCTGAAAGCCCCAGCAGACCGCCCTCAACGGGCAGTACGCTGATTAACGGGGCCAGTTCGCGTAATGGGCCTGCCAGGATGTTAGCGACGACCACGTCGGCTTTCATGGCTTCTGGCTGGTCTTTCGGCAGGTACAGCTCCAGCCGGTCAGACACGCCGTTGCGTTCAGCATTATCGCGACTGGCCTGAATAGCTTGCGGATCGATATCAATACCAATCGCCTTTGCCGCTCCCAGTTTCAGCGCGGCAATCGCCAGAATGCCTGAACCGCAGCCAAAGTCGATCACGGTTTTGCCGTTGAGATCGAGCCCGTCCAGCCATTGCAGACATAAAGAGGTGGTGGGGTGCGTACCCGTACCGAACGCCAGTCCCGGGTCGAGCATCACGTTGACGGCATTCTCGTCCGGAATGTCACGCCAGCTGGGACAAATCCACAGACGCTCGCCAAAACGCATCGGATGGAAATTATCCATCCATTCGCGTTCCCAGTCTTTATCTTCCAGTTGTTCGATTTTATGGGCAAATCCGGCACCCAGCAGCGGATGTTGCTCCAGAATCGCGACAACGTCTTTCATGTCGGTTTCGGCGTCGAACAGACCGATCACATCGGTATCGCCCCACAGACGGGTTTCGCCCGGCAACGGCTCAAAAACCGGCGTATCGTGCGTATCCTGAAAGGTAATGGAAACGGCGCCCGCTTCCATCAGCGCATCACTCAGCTCTTCAGCATTCGCGCCGGTGGTATTCAGTTTCAATTGGATCCATGGCATGGCAAAACTCTTTATTTATCAGTAGACAATACGGTGGCTTGCGAAGCGGAAGAGCCGAATCGGTTTCCGATCAGAAAAGCCAATAAACTTAACAGTAACGCGGGCACAATCGGATGAAAGCCCAGGTACTGAATATTAAATGTGGCAAGCAGGGCATATAGCACGCCGCCCACGATCATGGCGCTTAATGCGCCTGCCGCGTTTGCCCGCTCCCAGTAAAGACCCAATACCAGCGGCCATAAGAACACCGCTTCCAGGCCGCCAAACGCCAGCAGGTTGAGCCAAATGATCATCTCTGGCGGTTTCCACGCGGCCAGCAGCAACAGCGCGCCTAGCAGTAATGTAA
Source organism: Salmonella sp. 32070601201500089SM (assembly GCF_017573605.1). Lineage (NCBI taxonomy): Bacteria > Pseudomonadati > Pseudomonadota > Gammaproteobacteria > Enterobacterales > Enterobacteriaceae > Salmonella > Salmonella sp. 32070601201500089SM. The sequence continues at coordinate 279,397 of NZ_JAGETK010000006.1, read as the reverse complement.
TCACTGCCGACATACGCTTCAGCCGGATCTCATTTTGCATCTGATCGGGGCGCAGGTTGAGATAGAGATCTTTAATGATCGTCGCGGAACTTTGCAGCAGTTGGGCGTTAATTGTTGACATAATCGCCGCCATTGGCGCAGCAAGGAAGATCCCGGCGGCAAACGGCGGCAAAACTTTCACCATTAGCGTTGGGATCACCAGATCCGGCACCGTCAGATCCGGAAGCACCGCGCGACCCAGCGCGCCGGCAAGGTGCATCCCGAACATTAAAATCGCCACGACAATCGTACCGATAATAATGCCCCGGTGTACCGCTTTACTGTCTTTATAGGAGATGCAGCGCACCGCCGTATGCGGCAGGCCAATCACACCAAAACAGACCAGTACCCAAAAAGAGGTCATAAAGGCGGGAGAAAGTATGTCATCGGCGCCCTGCGGCGTTACCAGTTTGGGGTCGAGAGCGTGCAGCGTGTCAACGGCCTGACTTAGACCGCCCGCCGCATGCACCACGCCCACCAGCAGCACTATCGTGCCGACCAGCATCACCAGGCCCTGTAGCGTATCGTTAAGTACGCTGGCGCGAAAGCCGCCAAACGCCGTATAGAGTGCGATACTGACGCCAAATATTAGCAGGCCGGTTTCGTAGGGAATTCCCGCCGCGGTTTCCAGCAGTCGCGCGCCGCCGATAAATTGTACGGTCATTGCGCCAATAAACGCGACCAATAAACTCAGGCTTGCCAACCACACCAGCAGGCGGCTTTGGTAACGCGCGAATAGCATATCGTTAAGCGTGACGGCATTATAGCGACGCGCCAGGATAGCGAATTTTTTACCCAGAATACCCAGTGAAAGCCAGACGGCGGGAAGCTGGATCATCGCCAGCAAGACCCAGCCCAGACCGTATTTATAAGCCGCGCCGGGACCGCCGATAAATGAACTGGCGCTAATATAGGTGGCGGTAAGCGTCATCGCGAGCACGATCCCGCCCATCGAACGGCTGCCAAGAAAATATTCGTTTAAAAAAGTGCCGGCGGTACGCTTGCGCATAGCGTAAATCGAGACCCCGAAGACCACGACCAGATAGGCTACCAGCGGTAGAATGACCTCAAGCTGCATCGTCATCCTCCAGCGAAATATCGCGATAAATGAATTTCACCATCGCCCAGCACAGCAAAATAAAGACCAGCGGCGTCAATAAGCAGGCCATCTCGAACCAGTGCGGCAGACCGGTAATTCCCGGCGAGTCTCCAGGTAAGTAAGCAGCCACTAACCATGCCGCCAGATAGCAAAGGGTCAGCCACAGCGCCCAGCGCGCCTCTTTATGGGCCTGAACAAAACGAGCGTCCATTTTTTGTCCCTTATGGGTGAAGAAAGCGGGAATTGTACATGATGGGGCATCGCTATCCCCAGAAATAAAAAAGGCCGGATTCACCGGCCTTTTGAGATTAACGTGCGATTACTTTTCCTGAAGACCGAGTTTTTTCTCCAGATAGTGGATGTTGGTTCCACCGTGCTGGAAGTGCTCGTCATTCATGATGCGGGTCTGCAGATCGATATTGGTTTTGATACCATCGATAATCAGTTCCTGCAGGGCATTTTTCATACGGGCAATCGCCACGTCGCGGTTTTCACCGTAGCAGATGAGCTTGCCGATCATGGAATCATAGTACGGCGGCACCGTGTAGCCCGCGTAGATATGAGATTCCCAGCGAACGCCAAAGCCGCCAGGCGCATGGAAGCGCGTGATTTTGCCTGGGCTTGGCAGGAAGGTGTTCGGATCTTCGGCATTGATACGGCATTCTACCGCATGGCCTCGAACGACAACTTCGTCCTGTGTGATCGACAGCGGCTGACCCGCCGCGATGCGCAACTGCTCTTTGATCAAATCGACGCCGGTAATCATTTCAGTCACCGGGTGTTCAACCTGAATACGGGTGTTCATTTCGATGAAATAGAACTCGCCGTTTTCGAACAGGAATTCGAACGTCCCTGCGCCGCGATAGCCGATGTCTACGCACGCTTTCGCGCAGCGTTCGCCGATATAGCGACGCAGTTCCGGCGTAATGCCTGGCGCCGGGGCTTCTTCAACCACTTTCTGGTGGCGACGCTGCATGGAACAGTCGCGTTCCGCCAGATAGATAGCGTTGCCCTGGCCGTCCGCCAGCACCTGAATTTCGATGTGGCGTGGATTTTCCAGGTATTTTTCCATGTATACCATGTCGTTGCTGAAAGCTGCTTTCGCTTCCGCTTTGGTCATGGAGATGGACTGCGCCAGTTCAGCATCGCTACGAACCACGCGCATACCGCGGCCGCCGCCGCCGCCGGACGCTTTGATGATCACCGGATAGCCAATACGTTTGGCATGAGCGCGGTTCGCATTCATATCGTCGCCCAGCGGGCCGTCAGATCCTGGTACGGTCGGCACGCCCGCTTTTTTCATCGCGGTAATCGCGGACACTTTATCGCCCATCAGGCGGATGGTGTCCGCTTTCGGGCCGATAAAGATAAAGCCGGAGCGTTCAACCTGCTCGGCAAAATTGGCGTTCTCAGAAAGGAAGCCGTAACCCGGGTGGATTGCCACCGCGCCGGTGATTTCAGCGGCGCTAATGATAGCCGGGATGTTCAGATAACTTTTTACGGACGGTGCCGGACCAATACAGACCGTCTCATCCGCCAGCAATACGTGTTTTAAATCGCGATCCGCGCTTGAGTGCACAGCGACGGTCTTGATGCCGAGTTCTTTACAGGCTCGAAGAATACGTAGTGCGATCTCGCCGCGGTTGGCGATGACAATTTTATCCAACATGTTCGCCTCGTTACTCGATGACGACCAGTGGCTCGTCAAATTCTACCGGTTGACCACTTTCGACCAGAATCGCTTTCACAGTACCTGCTTTGTCAGCTTCGATCTGGTTCATCATTTTCATGGCTTCAACGATGCACAGGGTATCGCCCACGTTCACTTTCTGGCCCACTTCGATGAACGCTTTCGCGTCCGGGCTTGGGGTGCGGTAGAAAGTACCAACCATTGGGGAGCGTACGATGTGACCACTGATTTCCGCTGCGGCAGGCGCTTCCATTGCTGGAGTAGCCGCTGGCGCGACAGCGTTAGACAGAGCGGGTTGCTGCATCATCGGCGCCGCATAAGCCTGCTGCATCACCGGAAAACCGGCGTTTGCCGTTGTGCGGCTGATGCGAACAGATTCTTCGCCTTCAGAAATTTCCAGTTCGGAGATACCTGATTCTTCAACCAGCTCGATCAGTTTTTTAATCTTACGAATATCCATGAGTGGGTTCCGTACTCTTTGTTTAGTGTGATTGTGACAGGCGTTTTAGCGCCGTCTGTAAAGCATGTGAATGACTGCCGCGGGTAAAATACCGCGCATCTTTGATTTGCCTGTTATGCCGTAGCACCCGAAGGTGAAATTCATGATTTGCCAGTCATTGTGTGGCTATCTTCTGCCATTTTCGGGCAAAAAACAAAATATACCTTCATTGCTCGATTGTCACCCTTTCTGCGAACGAAAATCGCCGTTGGGCAATGTAAAGTCGCACATTATAACTATTTCGTCGCAATTGGCAGCTAAATACTGGTCTTATCAGGGAAGATAATCAACCCGAAACATAAAAAGGACATTACCTGTTTTGCGTTTTGCAATCGACCGCACAGTTCACCAAACTAGCGCCACCACTGGCGAAACTTCCGGTAACGCAACGCTAAAAGGGCTAACGCTAATGCCGCGTAGATGACCGGTTGCGGTGATAAAATCTTTACCGACCACAGGTAATGTATGGGAGCCAGGATCGCGACAAGATAGACGACGTTATGCAGTGTTTGCCAGCGTTTGCCCAATTTACGCTGCGCAAATTGCGTTGAGGTCAACGTCAGCGCCAATAACACCAGCCAGCTAATGATCCCAAGCGTCAAATAAGGGCGTGAAATCAACTCGCTTCCTAACAGCGCCAGGTTATGTATCCCCAGTTCCAGTAAGGCATAGCTGGTTAAATGCAGCGTAGCCCAAACGAAACACCATAACCCCAACAGGCGGCGTGTGCGTATCAATAATGGCTGTTTAGCGTAGCGCGCCAGCGGTGAAACCAGCAAGGTGGCGAGCAAAAATTTGAGCGCGGTTCTGCCGGTAAAGTGTTGGATATCCTTTACCGGGTCTGCGCTGAGTCCACCGTGATTTATCGCCCAAAAGAGCCACAGAAGCGGCAAAAAACCGGCAAGATGCAGACAAACTTTTAGCCAGGTTATCTGTTTTGCTGTCAGACGCACTTAAAAATTCTCCCGCAAATTGAGACCGCGATACAGCGAAGCGACTTCATTGGCATAGCCGTTAAACAGCAGCGTCGGCTGCCTTTGTACATCGAGGATACCGCCTGAACCAATAAAGCGTTCGGTAGCCTGAGACCAGCGTGGATGATCCACATGCGGGTTCACATTGGCGTAAAAACCATATTCGTTGGGAGCCGACAAATTCCAGGTGGTTGGCGGACGTTCGCGGGTGAGTTTAATGCTGACAATAGATTTAATACCTTTAAAACCATACTTCCATGGAACGATGAGTCGAATAGGCGCGCCGTTTTGCGGGGGTAACGCCTTACCATAGACGCCAACGGTCATCAGAGTCAGCGGATGCATGGCTTCGTCCAGACGTAGCCCTTCGACATAAGGGTATTTCAGTCCGCCGCCAATAAAACGATCTTTCTGTCCTGGCATATCATCCGGCGCGTATAGCGTTTCGAATGCCACATATTTAGCGTGGCTGGTGGGCTGTGCCTGCGCGAGTAGCTTATATAAAGGGAAACCAATCCACGGCACGACCATGGACCACGCTTCGACGCAGCGCATTCGATAGATACGCTCTTCTAATGGGAAACGATGTGTTAAATCGTTATAATCCAGCGTAAATGGCTTCGCGACTTCCCCGCTGATTTTCAACGTCCACGGTTCGGTTTTCAGACTTCCGGCATTGGCCGCCGGGTCGGCTTTATCAAGGCCAAACTCATAGAAATTGTTGTAGCCCGTCACCTTATCTTCCGGCGTTAACGCTAAATCGCTTCGCCAGGCGGCAGGCTGACTAAACTCAAGCGGTTTACCGGCAGGCGCTTTCGGACGATCGTTGCCTTTAAACCAACTGAAGAGATCGGCCTGCGCCGTTGAGGGTAAGGATAAGGCGGCCGCGCTGATGCCTAATGCTTTTAGCACCTGTCGGCGCTGCATAAAAAAAGCCGATTCCGCAGTCACATCGGCTTCTGTTAATGGACGTATCTTTTTCATCACAGACTCCCGGTCTACCCACCACAACATGGCGTGTAGTGAATATGACAGGGAGTGTGTCAATGTGTAAAAATAAATAGTTAATTAAGTGTAAATTTTTTTATACGTGACGTTATTTTATCTTCACCAGCGTACGGCCCTGAACCTGATTATTGATGATGGCATCGGCGAACTTCGGCGCATCCGCCAGCGTAATCTCTGTGGCGGCCTGAGCATAGAACGATTCCGGCAGATCCTTAACCAAACGCGCCCAGGCTTCTGCGCGACGTGCCGGTGGGGTCATCACCGAGTCCACCCCTTGCAAACGCACATTACGCAGAATGAATGGCATAACGGTGGTCGGCAGCGCGAAGCCGCCCGCCAGGCCGCAGGCGGCCACGCAACCGCCATAGTTCATCTGTGCCAGGACTTTCGCCAGCACTTTATCGCCAACGGTATCAATTGCACCGGCCCACAGCTGTTTTTCCAACGGGCGAGATTCAGCAAACTCATCGCGGCTGAGAATACGGTTAGCTCCCAGGCTCTTAAGATAGCCGTGGGTGCTTTCACGTCCTGATACTGCTGCAACCTGATAGCCCAGCTTATGCAGTAATGCAACGGCAGTGCTGCCCACGCCGCCGCTGGCGCCGGTGACGACAATCTCACCGTCTTGCGGGCGAATACCTGCATCTTCAAGCGCCATGACGCACAGCATGGCGGTAAAACCGGCGGTGCCGATGATCATGGCGTTACGGCTGCTCAGTCCCGCAGGCAGCGCGACCAGCCAGTCGCCTTTAACGCGTGCGCGTTCGGCCAGGCCGCCCCAGTGGTTTTCGCCCACGCCCCAGCCAGTCAGTAGTACTTCCTGGCCTGCATGAAAGCGAGGATCTTCGCTTGCGTGAACGGTGCCGGCGAAATCAATACCAGGAATCATCGGAAAATGACGGATAATTTTCCCTTTTCCGGTGATAGCCAGAGCATCTTTATAATTCAGGCTGGACCAGTGGACATCCACCGTCACATCACCTGCCGGCAGTTGACTCTCTTCGAGATGTTGCACGGATGCGAGGGTTTTACCGTCCTGCTGTTCTAAGATCAACGCCTGCATAACCTGTCCTCACTTTACATGGTAGATTGGAAAAATAGCTACGAAGACTATACTCGCTAATTAAAACGTGATGCCGATGCAACGCAATAAATTGCCAGATAGATCCATTTTGGTAGTATGCCTGCTTCATTGCGCGCCGTGGCGAATTCCGCCTTCAGATTCGCTTTTTCATACTGTTTATAACCGTCGGAGTTAACTCAAGGATGCGATTAACGACGAAATTCTCAGCTTTTATCACGCTGCTCACGGGGTTAACGATCTTCGTGACTCTGATAGGTTGCTCGCTAAGCTTTTATAACGCCGTACAGTATAAGTATGTCAGCCGTGTGCAGGCGACGGCGACAGCCATTGATACGCACTTGGTGACCCATGATATTGTCTCGCTGACGCCGCGAATCGACGAACTCATGATCGCTTCCGATATTGTGCGTGTCGATCTGTTGCAGGGGGAGCGCAGCGTCTACAGCCATTCTCGCGCCAGAGGTTATCGGCCAGCCGGCACCAGCGACATGTATCGCGAGCTGGTCGTACCGCTGATAAAACATCCAGGAATGTCGCTACGTCTGGTTTACCAGGACCCGATGGGTAACTATTTTCACTCACTGATCACCACGGCGCCGCTGACGCTGGCGATCGGTTTTATCGTTCTGATTTTGTTTTTATCGGTGCGCTGGCTGCAGCGGCAGCTTTCCGGGCAAGAGCTTCTGGAAATTCGCTCAACGCGTATTCTGAACGGCGAACGTGGGGCGAATGTCCGCGGTTCTGTTTACGAATGGCCAGCGCGCACCAGTAGCGCGCTTGATGTATTGCTTTCCGAAATTCAGTTTGCTCACGAACAGCGTAGTCGCCTGGACACCCTCATTCGCTCCTACGCCGCGCAGGACACCAAAACCGGACTCGGTAACCGTCTGTTCTTTGATAACCAACTGGCGACGCTGCTGGAAGATCAGGAAAAAGTGGGAGTGCATGGCGTGGTGATGATGATCCGCTTGCCAGACTTCAATCTTCTGCGCGACAGCCTGGGAGGCAATCAGGCGGAAGAGCAGATGTTTATGCTTATCAATCTGCTATCGACATTTATTATGCGTTACCCAGGCTCGCTGCTGGCGCGTTATCACCGCAGCGACTTTGCCGTGCTGCTACCGCATCGAACGCTGAAAGAAGCGGAAAGTATTGCCGGACAACTTTTAAAAGCTGTCGATGCGCTACCGGCTAACAAAATGCTCGATCGTGACGATATGGTACATATCGGCATTTGCGCCTGGCGCAGCGGACAGTCCACCGAGCAGGTGATGGAACATGCTGAAGCCGCGGCGCGGAATGCCGCCCTGCAGGGGGGAAATAGCTGGGCTATCTACGACGACACTCTGCCGGAAAAAGGGCGCGGCAATGTGCGCTGGCGCACATTGATTGAGCAGATGCTGAACCGGGGCGGACCGCGACTTTATCAAAAACCGGCGGTCACGCGAGAAGGTCGCGTACATCATCGGGAATTGATATGTCGCATCTATGACGGTAAAGAAGAGGTGAGCTCGGCGGAGTATATGCCGATGGTGTTGCAATTTGGTTTATCGGAAGAGTATGACAGATTACAAATTAGCCGCCTGATTACGTTGCTGGGCTACTGGCCGGATGAAAATCTGGCAATGCAGTTGACGGTTGAGTCGCTGATTCGTCCGCGTTTTCAGCGCTGGTTGCGCGATACGTTAATGCAGTGTGAAAAATCACAGCGAAATCGCATAATTATTGAACTTGCGGAGGCAGATGTTTGTCAACACATCAGCCGGTTACAACCCATCCTTCGCTTAGTCAATGCGCTTGGCGTTCGGGTGGCGGTGACACAGGCGGGTTTGACGCTGGTTAGCACGAGCTGGATTAAAGCGCTCAATGTGGAATTACTCAAGCTGCATCCGAGTCTGGTCAGAAACATTGAGAAGCGAACGGAAAACCAGCTTCTGGTTCAAAGTCTGGTAGAGGCCTGCGCGGGCACGCCTACGCAGGTTTACGCGACGGGCGTCCGTTCGCGCGGCGAGTGGCAGACGCTGACAAAACGCGGCGTGGCTGGCGGGCAGGGTGATTTTTTTGCCTCCTCCCAACTACTTGACACAAACGTGAAAAAATATTCGCAAAGATACTCGGTTTAACCTGCCGTTTAATTTGTTTTCACGTAGAATAACGCGCGCTGCGCCTCATGGGGGTGTGCTTGTCTGCTCGCCAGATTGTTGCAGCAAATATGCAGGTGAATGACCTTTGACAGGTTGCAAACGAAGGCGAGGATTGCTGCTGATTTTTTCAGCCCTGAGGGACTCAGGCCGAGATTTGTAACAAAGGAAACGAACTGCACTAATTTTCACCGTAGCAGATGATTTTTGCGCCTTGTCGCTGCTGCGTGTGGTTGGTAAAGTAAGCGGATTTTGTTTTCCGCCCCAGCTTTCAGGATTATCCCTTAGTATGTTGAAAAAATTTCGTGGCATGTTTTCCAATGACCTGTCCATTGACCTGGGTACCGCGAATACCCTCATTTATGTAAAAGGACAAGGCATCGTATTGAATGAGCCTTCCGTTGTGGCCATTCGTCAGGATCGTGCCGGTTCGCCGAAAAGCGTGGCTGCAGTCGGTCATGATGCGAAGCAGATGCTGGGCCGTACGCCGGGCAATATCGCTGCGATCCGTCCGATGAAAGACGGCGTTATCGCTGACTTCTTTGTGACCGAAAAAATGCTCCAGCACTTTATTAAACAAGTGCACAGCAACAGCTTTATGCGCCCAAGCCCGCGCGTACTGGTATGCGTGCCGGTCGGCGCGACGCAGGTAGAACGCCGCGCAATTCGTGAATCCGCTCAGGGCGCAGGCGCCCGTGAAGTCTTTTTGATCGAAGAGCCGATGGCGGCCGCGATCGGCGCAGGTCTGCCAGTTTCTGAAGCAACCGGTTCAATGGTTGTGGATATCGGTGGTGGTACCACTGAAGTTGCCGTGATCTCCCTGAACGGCGTGGTTTACTCTTCTTCTGTCCGTATTGGTGGTGACCGCTTCGACGAAGCCATCATTAATTACGTTCGTCGTAACTACGGTTCTCTGATTGGTGAAGCCACCGCAGAACGTATTAAACACGAAATCGGTTCCGCTTATCCGGGCGACGAAGTCCGCGAGATCGAAGTGCGTGGCCGTAACCTGGCGGAAGGCGTTCCACGCGGCTTTACCCTGAACTCAAACGAGATTCTGGAAGCGTTGCAGGAACCGTTGACCGGTATCGTCAGCGCGGTAATGGTGGCGCTGGAACAGTGTCCGCCGGAGCTGGCGTCAGACATCTCCGAGCGCGGTATGGTGCTCACCGGCGGCGGCGCGCTGCTGCGTAACCTTGACCGTCTGTTAATGGAAGAGACGGGCATTCCTGTCGTGGTTGCTGAAGATCCGCTGACCTGTGTGGCGCGCGGCGGCGGCAAGGCGCTGGAAATGATCGATATGCACGGCGGCGACCTGTTCAGCGAAGAGTAGTTGGATACGGGCAGGATTATCCCTGGATTGTCCTGCCTCTCCGACGCGAGAATACGCATAGCCTATGAAGCCAATTTTTAGCCGTGGCCCGTCGCTACAGATTCGCCTTATTCTGGCGGTGCTGGTGGCGCTCGGCGTTATCATTGCCGACAGCCGCCTGGGGACGTTCAGTCAAATCCGAACGTACATGGACACTGCCGTCAGTCCTTTCTATTTTATTTCAAACGGCCCTCGTGAACTGCTCGACAGCGTGTCACAAACGCTGGCTTCTCGCGACCAGCTTGAGCTGGAAAACCGGGCGCTGCGCCAGGAATTACTGCTAAAAAACAGCGACCTGCTGATGCTGGGGCAGTACAAACAGGAGAACGCGCGGTTGCGCGAGCTGCTGGGGTCGCCGCTGCGTCAGGACGAGCAGAAAATGGTGACGCAGGTTATTTCAACGGTTAACGATCCTTACAGCGATCAGGTCGTTATCGATAAAGGCAGCGTTAATGGCGTATATGAAGGTCAACCGGTCATTAGCGACAAAGGTGTCGTAGGGCAGGTTGTCGCCGTGGCGAAACTGACCAGCCGCGTGTTGCTGATTTGCGATGCGACTCATGCGCTGCCGATTCAGGTACTGCGCAATGACATCCGCGTGATTGCCGCCGGTAACGGCTGTACTGACGATCTTCAGCTTGAACATCTGCCCGCCAATACCGATATTCGCGTCGGCGATGTGCTGGTAACGTCCGGACTTGGTGGGCGTTTCCCGGAAGGGTATCCGGTGGCGGTGGTCTCCTCCGTCAAGCTGGACACTCAGCGCGCCTATACCGTCATTCAGGCACGTCCAACCGCGGGTTTGCAGCGTTTACGCTATCTGCTGCTGTTGTGGGGAGCCGATCGTAACGGCGCCAATCCGATGACGCCGGAAGAGGTTCACCGCGTCGCCAATGAGCGCCTGATGCAGATGATGCCGCAGGTGTTGCCTTCTCCGGATGCGATGGGGCCGCCGGCGCCAGTGCCGGATCCGGCGACGGGGATTACTCAGCCATCTGCGGGCCAGGCTGCGCCGGTATCAACGCAACCATCGCCTTCGGGCGCGACCACGCCGCCTGCGCGTGCGCCGGGAGGGTAATGGTGGCGAGCTATCGTAGCCAGGGGCGCTGGGTTATCTGGCTCTCTTTTCTTATTGCGTTGTTGCTGCAAATCATGCCCTGGCCGGACGACATCATTGTTTTCCGGCCAAACTGGGTTTTGCTCATCTTACTGTACTGGATTCTGGCCCTGCCGCACCGCGTAAATGTGGGGACGGGATTTGTGATGGGTGCCATACTTGATCTCATCAGCGGTTCCACACTTGGCGTGCGCGCTCTGTCGATGAGTATTGTCGCCTACCTGGTCGCTCTGAAATTCCAGCTCTTCCGTAACCTGGCGCTCTGGCAGCAGGCGCTGGTGGTAATGTTGCTTTCACTGGCCGTGGACATTATTGTTTTCTGGGCCGAGTTTTTAGTGATCAACGTCTCTTTCAGACCGGAAGTGTTCTGGAGTAGTGTAGTCAATGGCGTGCTGTGGCCCTGGCTCTTTTTGCTGATGCGTAAAGTACGCCAGCAGTTTGCTGTGCAATAAAGGTCGATATGACAACTCTGTATCTTGCTTCCGGTTCCCCGCGTCGCCAGGAATTATTGACTCAACTTGGATTTTCATTCGAGCAGGTCGTGCCTGGTATTGAAGAGCAACGGCGTGCTCAGGAAAGCGCGCAGCAGTATGTTGTTCGGCTGGCACGCGAAAAGGCGCAGGCTGGCGTGGCGCTGGTTCCCCGTGATCTGCCGGTGTTGGGCGCGGATACGATAGTCGTGTTAAACGGCGAGGTGCTGGAAAAGCCGCGCGACGCCGCTCATGCCGCAGAAATGCTGCGTTTGCTTTCCGGAAATACGCATCAGGTGATGACTGCTGTTGCGCTTGCGGACTCGCAGCAGACGCTGGATTGTGTGGTGGTAACGGAGGTGACTTTCCGCACGCTTTCTGCGCAGGATATTACTGGCTATGTCGCCAGCGGCGAGCCTTTAGATAAAGCAGGTGCATACGGTATTCAGGGGCAGGGTGGCTGTTTTGTCAGGAAGATAAATGGCAGCTACCACGCCGTGGTCGGCTTACCGCTGGTTGAAACGTATGAGTTGTTGAGTCATTTTAACGCACTGCGTGATAAAAGGGATAAACATGACGGCTGAATTGTTGGTAAACGTAACGCCATCGGAAACGCGCGTGGCGTACATTGATGGCGGTATTCTTCAGGAAATCCATATTGAGCGCGAAGCGCGACGCGGAATCGTAGGCAATATCTACAAAGGTCGTGTAAGTCGTGTACTTCCAGGTATGCAGGCGGCTTTTGTAGATATTGGGCTGGATAAAGCCGCATTTCTTCACGCTTCCGACATTATGCCGCATACCGAATGCGTGGCGGGCGACGAGCAAAAACAGTTTACCGTGCGCGATATCTCCGAACTGGTGCGTCAGGGACAGGATCTGATGGTGCAGGTAGTGAAAGATCCGCTCGGCACGAAAGGCGCGCGTTTGACCACGGACATCACGTTGCCCTCCCGTTACCTTGTTTTTATGCCCGGCGCGTCACACGTTGGCGTTTCCCAGCGTATCGAAAGCGAAAGTGAACGCGAGCGCCTGAAAAAGGTGGTGGCGGAATACTGCGACGAACAGGGCGGGTTTATTATCCGCACCGCGGCGGAAGGCGTGTGTGAAGAGGATCTCGCGTCTGACGCCGCCTATCTCAAGCGCGTCTGGACGAAAGTCATGGAGCGCAAAAAGCGTCCGCAAACGCGCTACCAGATGTATGGCGAACTGGCGCTGGCGCAGCGCGTGCTGCGCGATTTCGCCGATGCGCAGTTGGACCGAATTCGCGTCGACTCACGTCTGACCTATGAGTCGCTGCTGGAGTTTACCGCAGAATACATCCCGGAAATGACCAGTAAGCTGGAGCATTACAGTGGCCATCAGCCGATCTTCGATCTTTATGACGTGGAAAATGAGATCCAGCGCGCGCTGGAGCGTAAGGTTGAACTCAAGTCCGGCGGTTATCTGATTATCGACCAAACCGAAGCGATGACGACGGTAGATATCAATACCGGCGCGTTTGTTGGACACCGTAATCTCGACGACACCATTTTTAATACCAATATTGAAGCGACTCAGGCCATTGCCCGCCAGCTACGCCTGCGTAATCTGGGCGGCATTATCATTATCGATTTTATCGACATGAATAATGAAGATCATCGCCGTCGGGTGCTGCATTCGCTGGAACAGGCGTTAAGTAAGGATCGCGTGAAAACCAGTATTAACGGTTTTTCGCCGCTGGGACTGGTGGAAATGACCCGTAAACGGACTCGTGAAAGCGTGGAACATGTGCTTTGTAACGAATGTCCAACCTGTCATGGCCGCGGGACGGTAAAAACGGTGGAAACCGTCTGCTATGAGATCATGCGTGAAATTGTACGTGTTCATCACGCTTATGACTCCGATCGCTTCCTGGTTTATGCTTCTCCTGCGGTGGCGGAAGCGCTGAAAGGCGAAGAATCACACGCGCTGGCGGAAGTCGAAATCTTTGTCGGCAAACAGGTTAAAGTTCAGGTCGAACCGCTTTATAACCAGGAGCAGTTTGACGTCGTAATGATGTAAAAGACCGCGACCCGTACGAGCATTTGCAGGCCGGATAAGGCGTTCACGCCGCCGTCCGGCAAAGCAAGGTTGTGAGTCGTATTTTTTGGCAGACAAGGAGAGACGCGTGAGGCGATTGCCGGGGATTTTATTGCTCACTGGAGCCGCGCTCATCGTCATTGCAGCGCTGCTGGTTAGCGGGCTGCGCCTGGCGTTGCCTCATCTTGACGCCTGGCGTCCAGCTATCCTGAATAAAATTGAGTCCGTGACCGGCGTGCCGGTGGCCGCCAGCCAACTCTCCGCAAGCTGGCAAAATTTTGGCCCTACGCTGGAAGCGCATAATATTCATGCCGCCCTGAAAGATGGCGGCGAGCTGTCGATAAAACGCGTTACGCTGGCGCTGGACGTCTGGCAAAGCCTGTTGCACATGCGCTGGCAGTTTCGCGACCTGACCTTCTGGCAACTCAATTTCCGCACCAACACGCCTCTTCAAAGCAGCGACGGCGAAGGCATCGAAACCAGCCGTTTAAGCGATCTTTTCCTGCGGCAGTTCGATCATTTCGATCTGCGCGATAGCCAAATCAGTTTTCTGACGCTTTCCGGACAACGCGCGGAGCTGGCGATCCCACAGCTTACCTGGCTAAACGGCAAAGAGCGGCACCGCGCCGAAGGCGAGGTCAGCCTCTCCAGCCTGACCGGGCAGCACGGCGTGATGCAGGTGCGGATGGATTTACGCGATGACGACGGTTTGCTAAATAACGGCAGAGTCTGGTTACAGGCCGACGATATTGACGTCAAGCCGTGGCTGGGCAAATGGATGCAGGATAATGTGGCGCTCCAGACGGCGCGTTTCAGTCTGGAAGGCTGGATGACGCTCAGTAAAGGTGAAATCGCCGGAGGAGACGTCTGGCTGAAACAGGGCGGCGCAAGCTGGTTGGGCGATAACACGACGCACACGCTGTCTGTCGATAACCTGACGGCGCAGATTAGCCGCGAGCAGCCGGGCTGGCAGTTTTATATTCCGGACACACGGATTACGCTTGATGGTAAATCCTGGCCGAGCGGAGCCTTAACCGTGGCCTGGCTCCCGCAGCAGGACGTCGGCGGCGAGAATCACACACGTAGCGATGAACTACGCATTCGCGCCAGTAATCTTGAACTGGCGGGGCTGGAAGCATTACGTCCGCTGGCGGCTAAACTGTCGCCTGTGCTGGGCGAAATATGGCAGGCTACGCAGCCGAGCGGAAAGATCGCCACACTGGCGCTGGATATTCCGCTGCAGGCGACCGAAAAAACGCGTTTTCAGGCATCGTGGGAAAATCTTGCATGGAAACAGTGGAAGCTGTTGCCCGGCGCGGAACATTTTTCCGGTACGCTGGCGGGAAGCGTAGAAGACGGGCAGATGAAGGTTGCGATGCAGCAGGCTAAAATGCCCTATGAAACCGTTTTTCGCGCGCCGCTGGAAATTGAAAACGGCGTCGCGACGCTTAGCTGGTTGAAAAATGAGAACGGCTTTCAGCTTGATGGCCGCGACATTGACGTCAAAGCAAAGGCGGTACATGCGCGCGGCGGGTTCCGCTATCTGCAACCGACGGGCGACGAACCGTGGCTGGGTATTCTGGCCGGAATCAGTACCGACGATGGATCTCAGGCGTGGCGCTATTTTCCGGAAAACCTGATGGGCAAAGCGCTGGTCGATTACCTTAGCGGCGCGATTCAGGGCGGCGAGGCAGATAACGCCACGTTGGTTTACGGTGGTAACCCGCACCTCTTTCCCTATAAGCATAACGAAGGTCAGTTTGAAGTGCTGGTGCCGCTACGCAATGCGACGTTTGCTTTTCAACCCGACTGGCCGGCGCTAAAAAATCTCAACATTGAACTGGATTTCCTGAACGACGGTCTGTGGATGCGTTCGGATAGCGTCGATTTGGGCGGGGTGAAGGCCAGCAAACTCGCGGCGGCGATTCCGGATTATTCCAAAGAGAAGCTGCTCATTGATGCCGATATTAACGGGCCGGGAAAAGCCGTTGGGCCTTATTTTGACGAGACGCCGCTAAAAGACTCGCTTGGCTCGACGCTGGCGGAGCTCCAATTAGATGGCGATGTGAATGCTCGCTTACATCTTGATATTCCGCTGGACGGAGAACAGGTTACCGCCGAGGGCGATGTCTCGTTGCGTAATAACAGTCTGTTTATTAAGCCGCTAAACAGCACGCTCAAAAATCTGAACGGTAAATTCAGCTTTGTGAATGGCGCGCTAAAAAGCGGGCCGCTGACGGCAAACTGGTTTAATCAGCCGCTGAACCTGGATTTCAGTACGACGGAAGGGGCAAAAGCCTATCAGGTCGCCGTCAACCTGAACGGTAACTGGCAGCCAACGCGTATGGGCGTCTTACCGCCGCAACTGAATGACGCCCTGAGCGGCAGCGTGACGTGGAATGGTAAAGTCGGCATCGATCTTCCGTATCACGCTGACACCACTTATCACATCGAGCTGAACGGCGATCTGAGAAATGTGAGTAGTCACTTACCTTCTCCGCTAAATAAACCCGCAGGCGAAGCCATTCCGGTGAACATTCAGGCTGACGGCAACCTGAAAAGTTTTGCGCTAACGGGGAGCGCAGGGAGTAAAAATCACTTTAACAGCCGCTGGTTATTAAATCAGAAGCTGACGTTGGATCGGGCTATCTGGACGACGGACAGCCGGACGATTCCGCCATTACCTGCTCAACAAGGCGTTGAGCTCAATCTGCCGGCGCTGGATGGCGCGCAATGGCTGGCGTTATTCCAGAAAGGCGCGGCGGATAACGTGAGCAGTTCGGCCGAGTTTCCTCAACGCGTCACGTTGCGTACTCCCGCGCTATCGCTGGGCGGCCAGCAGTGGAACAATTTGAGCGTCGTTTCAGCACCCTCGCTGAACGGAACAAAAATTGAAGCGCAGGGCCGTGAGGTGAACGCCACGCTGCTCATGCGCAACCATGCGCCGTGGCTGGCGAACATTAAGTACCTGTACTACAACCCTGGCGTCGCAAAAACGCACGCCTCGTCACCAACGCCGACATCGCCGTTGGCTTCGGCGAACACGATTAGCTTCCGCGGCTGGCCGGACTTACAGCTTCGCTGCGAAGAGTGCTGGCTATGGGGGCAAAAATATGGGCGTATTGATGGCGATTTCGCCATCAAAGGCAATACGCTGACTCTGGCGAATGGCCTGATCGATACCGGATTCGCCCGTTTGAAAGCGAGCGGCGAGTGGGTGAATGCGCCGGGTAATGAACGAACCTCGCTGAAAGGTAGTCTGCATGGTAGTAACCTCGACACGGCTGCCGGGTTCTTCGGCATCTCGACGCCAATCCAGAACGCGTCTTTTAACGTAGATTACGATCTGCACTGGCGAAACCCGCCCTGGCAACCTGAGGAAGCCACGCTCAACGGGATTTTACGTACGCGTCTGGGCAAAGGCGAGTTTACTGATCTCAGTAGCGGTCATGCCGGACAGCTACTGCGGCTGCTCAGTTTTGACGCGTTGCTGCGTAAGCTGCGGTTTGACTTCAGAGATACCTTTAGCGAGGGCTTCTATTTCGACTCTATTCATAGTACCGCGTGGATTAAAGATGGCGTCCTGCATACTGACGATACGCTGGTGGATGGGCTGGAAGCGGATATTGCAATGAAAGGTTCTGTTGATCTGGTGCGTCGTCGTCTTGATATGGAGGCCGTTGTCGCACCGGAAATTTCCGCCACCGTGGGCGTCGCCGCCGCGTTTGCCGTTAACCCGATTGTCGGCGCGGCGGTATTTGCCGCCAGTAAAGTGTTGGGGCCGCTATGGAGCAAGGTCTCCATTCTGCGATATCGCATTACCGGTCCGGTCGATGCGCCGCAGATCAACGAAGTTCTGCGCCAACCGATAAAAGAAAGCCAGCAATGATTTGACGGGGGCGAGGAATTGCCCCACTCTCAGTAAATAGTCATGCCGGACGGCGCTGCGTTTATCCGGTTTGTACAATCTAACAACGTAGTCCGGATAAGGCGTGAACCGCCATCCGGCAGAAATCAACGAGTAGCAAAAACGATGAGTCTGAACCTGGTAAGTGAACAATTGCTAGCGGCGAATGGCCTGAACCATCAGGATCTGTTCGCTATTTTGGGCCAACTGGCCGAACGCCGTCTTGATTATGGCGACCTCTATTTTCAGTCGAGCTATCACGAATCCTGGGTTTTAGAAGACCGCATCATTAAAGATGGTTCATATAATATCGACCAGGGCGTTGGCGTTCGCGCCATTAGCGGCGAAAAAACCGGTTTTGCTTATGCTGACCAGATAAGCCTCCTGGTGCTGGAGCAGAGTGCGCAGGCAGCGCGAACCATTGTACGCGAGAACGGCGAAGGCAAGGTAAAAACGCTCGCCGCCGTAGCGCATCAGCCGCTCTACACCACCCTTGATCCGCTGCAAAGTATGAGCCGCGAAGAGAAGCTGGATATCCTCAGACGCGTTGACAAAGTGGCGCGAGAAGCCGATAAACGCGTGCAGGAAGTTAACGCCAGCCTGACCGGCGTATATGAATTAATCCTCGTGGCGGCGACCGACGGGACGCTGGCGGCGGATGTCCGTCCACTGGTGCGGTTGTCCGTTAGCGTGCAGGTGGAAGAAGACGGTAAACGCGAGCGCGGCGCCAGCGGCGGCGGCGGTCGCTTTGGTTATGAGTATTTTCTTGCCGATCTCGACGGCGAGGTTCGCGCCGACGCGTGGGCGAAAGAAGCGGTACGCATGGCGCTGGTTAATCTCTCCGCGGTCGCTGCGCCAGCGGGGACGTTACCGGTGGTTCTGGGCGCCGGGTGGCCGGGCGTATTGCTGCACGAAGCGGTCGGTCACGGGCTGGAAGGTGATTTTAACCGTCGTGGGACGTCTGTGTTTAGCGGTCAGATCGGCGAGCAGGTTGCCTCCGCGCTTTGCACCGTAGTGGATGACGGCACAATGATGAACCGTCGCGGCTCCGTTGCTATCGATGATGAAGGTACGCCAGGCCAGTACAACGTATTGATTGAAAATGGCGTACTGAAAGGATACATGCAGGACAAGCTGAACGCGCGCCTGATGGGCGCTGCGCCGACCGGTAACGGGCGTCGCGAATCTTATGCGCATCTGCCGATGCCGCGTATGACGAATACCTATATGTTGGCGGGGCAGTCAACGCCGCAGGAAATTATCGAATCCGTTGAATACGGCATCTATGCGCCTAATTTTGGCGGCGGTCAGGTGGATATCACCTCCGGCAAGTTTGTGTTTTCTACCTCGGAAGCGTATCTGATTGAAAACGGTAAAGTCACGACGCCAGTGAAGGGCGCGACGTTGATTGGATCAGGCATTGAAACGATGCAACAGATCTCCATGGTCGGCAACGACCTTAAGCTGGATAACGGGGTGGGGGTCTGCGGTAAAGAGGGTCAAAGTCTGCCGGTAGGCGTAGGCCAGCCGACGCTGAAAGTCGATAACCTGACGGTTGGCGGCACCGCATAACTGTCCGCCTTATCAGGCCTGTGGTGTGTGCCGCCCAGGCCTGATAAGCGCAGCGCCACCAGGCAATGTCTGCGTCGGGTGGCATCTGGCCTACAATGTCTTCAGCAATTACCCGGTGTTTTTATTTTTCTTTCCCTCGCCCGTGCATCCCCTGAAACAGGTGTGCGACATCGACAAAATAGTCAGTTAACGCGTTAATCACTACCTGCACTTTAAGCGGCAGCTTATCTTTTTCGGTGTACAGCGCGTACACCGGACGGGGATCGGACTGATAGCGAGGCAGCAGGATCTCCAGATCGCCACGATTGATCTCATCGATCACCCACATCAGCGGCACATAGGCGATTCCAGTTCCGGCGGTCAGCCAGCGTACCAGCGTCATCGGATCGTTAGTGACGAACCGCCCCTGTGGAATCAGTCGGGTAGAAATTCCTTCCGGCGCGATAAGTTCAAACTCATTATCCGGGCGCACGCTATATTCCAGCCAGGAATGGCTACTGAGATCGGCGGGTTTTTCCGGGACGCCGTACTGAGCGAGGTACGGCTTGGCGGCGCACACAACCATCGGCATCGCGCCGAGTCGACGGGAAAACAGGCTGGAGTCTTGCAGCGCGCCCACGCGGATCACCACGTCCAGCCCGTCGGCAATTAAATCCGGGGCCGGAATTCCTGTCACCAGATTGACCGCCAGACCGGGATACTCTTTTAATAATTTTGCGGTAAGCCCGGCCAGCACATTTTGCGCCATGGTTGAAGAACAGCCGATACGCAATGTACCGATAGGCGTGTTATTAAAAGCGTAAAGCTGCTCGTGAACATCCTGCACTTCATGCAGCATACGACGACAGCCCTGATAATAGATTTTTCCAGCTTCGGTGAGCCCAATGCTGCGTGTGCTGCGGTTGAGCAATTTAACCTGAAGCTCATCTTCCAGTTTCGCCACAGTCTGGCTGATGGACGATACGCTCATTTGCAGCTGTCTGGCTGCGGCGGTAAAAGAGCCAAACTCAACAACTTTGGCGAATACCGACATTCGTTTTAATCGTTCCATTATTCACTCTGGCTTAAAAGTGATTTAGATCACATAATATAGATAACAGCATAACAATTACGTTAATATACTATTATTCGAATAAGAGCTATGTCGCTCTCGCCTGGCGTCTCTTGCCCTTCTCTGCGGCGATGTAGCTTAACAATCTATCGCCTGCTCTCTCTCAGAAATCAAGGTCAACATGAGTCTGTTTCCCGTTATCGTGGTGTTTGGTCTTTCCTTCCCACCGATATTTTTCGAATTGCTTTTGTCACTGGCTATTTTTTGGCTGGTGCGTCGGATGCTTGTGCCGACGGGCATCTATGATTTTGTCTGGCATCCGGCTCTGTTCAATACCGCGCTGTATTGTTGTCTGTTTTATTTAATATCGCGCCTGTTCGTTTGAGGTTGAAGTGAAAACACTAACAAGAAAACTCTCCCGTACGGCCATTACCCTCGTACTGGTTATTCTGGCCTTTATCGCCATTTTCCGCGCCTGGGTGTATTACACCGAATCTCCCTGGACGCGAGACGCGCGTTTTAGCGCCGATGTCGTCGCTATTGCCCCGGATGTCGCGGGCCTGATTACCCATGTAAACGTGCATGATAACCAACTGGTGAAAAAGGATCAGGTCCTGTTTACCATCGATCAGCCACGCTATCAAAAAGCGCTGGCGGAAGCGGAAGCTGATGTAGCCTATTATCAGGTCCTGGCGCAGGAAAAACGCCAGGAAGCCGGTCGCCGTAATCGCCTCGGCGTACAGGCGATGTCCCGGGAAGAGATCGATCAGGCGAACAACGTCTTGCAGACGGTACTGCATCAACTGGCTAAAGCCCAGGCGACGCGCGATCTGGCTAAACTCGATCTGGAACGCACCGTCATTCGCGCGCCTGCCGACGGCTGGGTAACTAACCTCAATGTTTATGCCGGTGAATTTATTACCCGCGGTTCCACAGCCGTCGCCCTGGTGAAAAAGAACTCTTTTTACGTGCAAGCCTATATGGAAGAGACCAAGCTGGAAGGCGTGCGTCCGGGATATCGTGCCGAAATCACGCCGCTTGGCAGCAACCGGGTATTAAAAGGTACCGTCGATAGCGTGGCGGCAGGGGTAACGAATGCCAGCAGTACCAGCGATGCGAAAGGGATGGCGACGATAGACTCTAACCTCGAATGGGTGCGTCTGGCCCAGCGTGTCCCGGTGCGTATCCGGCTCGACGAGCAGCAGGGGAATTTGTGGCCTGCCGGTACGACGGCAACCGTCGTGATCACCGGTAAGCAGGATCGTGACGCAAGCCAGGACTCCTTCTTCCGTAAACTGGCGCACCGGCTGCGCGAATTCGGTTAATCGTCATGGGCATTTTCTCCATTGCCAACCAGCACATTCGTTTTGCGGTAAAGCTGGCGTGCGCCATTGTGCTGGCATTATTTATCGGCTTCCATTTTCAACTGGAGACGCCGCGTTGGGCGGTGCTGACCGCCGCGATCGTGGCGGCAGGCCCGGCATTTGCCGCCGGCGGGGAACCCTATTCCGGCGCTATCCGTTATCGCGGAATGTTGCGTATTATCGGGACGTTTATTGGCTGTATCGCCGCGCTTATCATTATTATCTCTATGATCCGCGCGCCGTTATTGATGATTCTGGTGTGCTGTGTCTGGGCCGGTTTTTGTACCTGGATCTCCTCTTTAGTACGGATCGAAAACTCTTATGCGTGGGGACTGTCAGGTTATACTGCGCTGATCATTGTGATTACCATTCAGACGGAGCCGCTGCTCACGCCGCAATTTGCGCTTGAGCGCTGTAGCGAAATCGTCATCGGCATTGGCTGCGCTATTTTAGCGGATCTGCTTTTCTCGCCGCGATCGATAAAGCAGGAGGTTGATCGCGAACTGGACAGTTTACTGGTAGCGCAATATCAGCTAATGCAACTTTGTATTAAGCATGGCGACAGCGAAGAAGTCGACAACGCCTGGGGCGATCTGGTGCGACGCACGGCGGCGCTGGAGGGGATGCGAAGTAATCTGAATATGGAATCTTCGCGCTGGGTACGCGCTAACCGCCGCCTGAAAGCGTTGAATACGCTTTCGCTCACGCTGATTACGCAATCCTGTGAAACTTATCTTATTCAAAACACGCGGCCGGAACTGATTACCGATACATTCCGGGAACTGTTCGAGACGCCGGTTGAAACGGTACAGGACGTCCACAGACAGTTAAAACGGATGCGGCGTGTCATTGTCTGGACCGGCGAGCGCGAAACGCCCGTCACGCTTTATAGCTGGGTAGGCGCTGCGACGCGCTATCTATTGCTTAAACGCGGCGTGATCAGTAACACCAAAATCAGCGCGACGGAAGAAGAGATCCTGCAAGGCGAGCCCGTAGTTAAAGTGGAATCCGCTGAACGTCACCATGCGATGGTGAACTTCTGGCGCACCACGCTTTCCTGCATTCTGGGGACATTATTCTGGCTATGGACCGGCTGGACATCGGGTAATGGCGCGATGGTGATGATTGCCGTGGTGACCTCGCTGGCGATGCGTTTACCCAATCCGCGCATGGTCTGCATCGATTTTATTTATGGCACTCTGGCGGCGTTGCCGCTGGGATTGCTCTATTTCCTGGTGATTATTCCCAATACGCAGCAAAGTATGCTGTTGTTATGTTTGAGCCTGGCGGTATTGGGGTTCTTTATCGGCATTGAGGTCCAGAAACGGCGTCTGGGGTCGATGGGGGCGCTGGCCAGTACGATTAACATTATTGTGTTGGATAATCCGATGACGTTCCATTTCAGCCAGTTCCTCGACAGCGCGTTGGGGCAAATTGTCGGCTGTATGTTGGCGTTTATCGTCATCCTGCTGGTGCGTGATAAATCTAAAGATAGAACCGGTCGCGTGCTGCTTAATCAGTTTGTTTCCGCTGCGGTCTCGGCAATGACGACTAACGTGGTACGTCGTAAAGAAAACCGTCTGCCTGCGTTATATCAGCAACTCTTTTTGCTGATGAATAAATTCCCTGGCGATTTGCCGAAGTTCCGCCTGGCGCTAACGATGATCATTGCTCATCAACGTCTGCGCGACGCGCCGATACCGGTTAATGAAGATCTGTCAGTGTTCCACCGTCAGCTTCGTCGTACCGCAGACCATGTTATTTCCGCCGGAAGCGATGATAAACGGCGACGCTACTTTGGTCAGTTGCTGGATGAGCTGGATATCTATCAGGATAAACTACGTATCTGGGAGGCGCCGCCGCAGGTGACGGAACCGGTTAAACGCCTGACGGGCATGTTACATAAATACCAGAACGCGCTTACCGATAGCTAACCCACAAGAACCGATGCCAAAAGCGTCGGTTTTTTTATGACTATACTTATTTGAGATACAAAAACAGCGCAAGAGTGCTCCGGGGCTAAAAGCGTTTCTGGAAGTGAAACCTCTGCATAATGATGCTTAGTAGTAAAACAGACAATTGTCTGTCGGGGATGGTGGCTGGCTATGAATGTCTATACTTTTGATTTTAATGATATTAAAAACCAAAGCGATTTTTATCGCGAGTTTACGCAGACGTTTGGTCTTGCCAGTGAGAAAGTAAGCGATCTTGATACATTATGGGATGCGGTAATGAGCGATATCTTACCTCTACCGCTAGAGATTGAGTTCGTTCACCTGCCTGATAAACTGCGCAGGCGCTACGGGGCGCTGATTTTACTCTTTGATGAAGCGGAAGAAGAGCTGGAGGGGCGGCTACGGTTTAATGTCCGGCATTGAAAAAGCATAAAAAAGCCCCCGGCAGGCGGGGGCAAGTCGTCGGGTTAGACGACGAGGGTTTACTTATACAACTCGGCGGTGGCGTGCCAGTTATCACCTTCTTTTAATTCGATGATGCGATAGCTATTAGCGCCTGCTTTTTCGGCTTTAGCGACGATCTCCTGGCGCATATCCATTGGCGTACTACCAATCTGCGAGACGGAAATGGTGCCCATCGGTTGCAGATTCTGCGCCTGTTCCGCGTTGACCTGATGTACTGCGGCATTTGCGCCGAAAGAGAGCAGAGTGGCCAGGCCGAGTGATGCGATAATGTATTTCGTTTTCATGGTCTTTTATTCCTTTATAGGGTCAACCTCGCGGATTAATGGGCTTTTCTTATGCGATATCTCCGCGAAGCAATGACACGTTATATGCGATGGCAGGTGAATTTTATTTGTACAGTTCGGCAGTGGCGTGCCAGTTGCTGCCGCTACGCGCTTCGGTAATGTGGTAGGCCGTAGCGCCTTGTTCATCCGCTTTTTTGCTCAGCATGGCGTTCATATCCATAGGCGATGAGCCGATAGCGCTGACTGAAACCGATCCGATTGCTTCACGATTTTGCGCTTGCTCTGCGCTGATAGGTTCTGCGGCGAAAGCGCCAAAAGAGAGAACGGACAGAACACTTAATGTTGCAACAGTGGTTTTGATTTTCATGATTTTTACCTCGTCGAATTCCTTTACTGGGGTCTTTGTTTCGTGACCCTCATCACAAAATTAAGTATACACTAATCACGCGATTAATTAATACCACGCTAATTGTTTCTGCTTTTTAAAGACATTAAAAATTTTATTTTTTATAACGTTATGGAATTAAAATTGCTGTTTTTCGCCGCTGTTATTTAAAAAATAAAAGAAAATCAATCGGTTAAAAAATTTGACATTTTGTGCGTTTTTTTGATTTGTCATTCATGTGGTGAATGTTTAAGGGCATGATTTGCCAAATGATAGCCGTACAGGAAAGCGGCGAGGGGGAGAGGACAAAAAGATGCCTCCGCCGTACGACGACGGAGGAAGTGGGACTAAAGCTCTTGTTCAAAAAGTTCCAGAATGGCTTCGTACAGATCTCTTACGGAAAAGCCGCTGGCAGGCGTAGTGAAGATAGTATCGTCGCCGGCAATCGTACCGAGAATACCTTCTGCTTTCCCCAGTGAATCCAGCAGGCGCGCGATGAGTTGTGCCGCGCCGGGGCTGGTATGAATCACCACGACAGCGTCGTTATAGTCGATATCCAGCACCAGATTTTTCAACGGACTGGATGTTGTTGGGACGCCCAGTTCAGCCGGAAGACAGTACACCATTTCCATTTTTGCGTTACGTGTACGCACTGCGCCGAACTTAGTCAACATGCGCGAGACCTTGGACTGATTGATATTTTCAAAGCCCTGATCCTGCAACGCGAGGACGATTTCGCCCTGTGAGCTGAATTTTTCTTCTTTGAGGAGCGCTTTAAACGCTCTTACTAGTTCTTCTTGTTTAGCCGAGCTTCGCATAAGTCACCCGTAATATGGCAGTAGAAACAACATTATTGTGCATACAGATGAATTTTTATGCAAACAGTCTGCCTTGTTTAAGGCTGAAATAATGTTATGAAAGAGCGGAATTTTATCAAATTTCGTTATCAAGAAACATGCCTGTGTCACGCCTCGCAAATAAGATTAAAAGTAAATTAATTGTTATCAAAATGATGTTGTTTTGAGAGGATAGTAGGGTATATTGTCACCACCTGTAGGAACGTTGCTCTCTGGTTGCAGTCGATCCGGATTACGCAAATTAAATGCATAAAAGCCAAAATTGCGCGACTCCGCATTCTTGATGAGTGAGGATTGTAATCATTGAATTTGTGAATTAAGGTCGCCGCCGCGGAGCAATAGACACTTAGCTAATCATATAATAAGGAGTTTAGGATGAAAGTCGCAGTCCTCGGCGCTGCTGGTGGTATCGGTCAGGCGCTGGCATTACTTTTAAAAAACCAACTGCCTTCAGGTTCAGAACTCTCCCTGTACGACATCGCTCCAGTGACTCCCGGTGTGGCCGTTGATTTGAGCCACATCCCCACCGCTGTAAAAATCAAAGGTTTCTCCGGTGAAGACGCAACCCCGGCGCTTGAAGGCGCTGACGTAGTACTGATTTCTGCGGGTGTGGCGCGTAAGCCGGGTATGGACCGTTCCGACCTGTTTAACGTTAACGCTGGCATCGTGAAAAACCTGGTGCAGCAGATCGCTAAAACCTGCCCGAAAGCGTGCGTGGGCATTATCACCAACCCGGTGAACACCACCGTTGCGATTGCGGCGGAAGTGCTGAAAAAAGCAGGCGTATACGACAAAAACAAACTGTTTGGCGTTACCACGCTGGATATCATCCGCTCTAATACCTTTGTCGCAGAGCTGAAAGGTAAGCTGCCAACGGAAGTTGAAGTTCCGGTGATTGGCGGACACTCCGGCGTGACGATTCTGCCGCTGCTGTCGCAGATTCCAGGCGTAAGTTTTACCGAACAAGAAGCGGCCGAGCTGACTAAACGTATTCAGAACGCCGGTACTGAAGTCGTCGAGGCGAAAGCCGGCGGCGGATCGGCAACCCTCTCTATGGGCCAGGCTGCCGCGCGTTTCGGTCTTTCTCTGGTTCGCGCTCTGCAGGGCGAGAAGGGCGTGGTGGAATGCGCCTATGTGGAAGGCGACGGTCAGTATGCCCGTTTCTTCTCTCAGCCGCTGCTGCTGGGTAAAAACGGCGTAGAAGAGCGTAAATCCATCGGCACACTGAGCGCTTTCGAGCAACATTCGCTGGACGCTATGCTGGATACGCTGAAAAAAGATATTCAGTTGGGTGAAGATTTTATTAATAAATAAGCTGTTCCTGCCCGATGCCGGGGCTTTTGCTCCGGCTTCTTTGACTGTAAACAAGCCACGAAATCAAGTACTAAATCTGCTAAACTCCTCACGTCTTATCGGTTATTAACGAGAACGTCGTGAAAAAGATCCAAAGAACGCAAACCCGCGATCACATTACGCAAATGCTTCGCTATGAAATTCTTTCCGGCAATATAAAAGCGGGAGAAGAACTCGCGCAGGAAAGTATTGCGGAGCAGCTTGGTCTTTCACGAATGCCGGTTCGAGAAGCGCTACAGTCACTCGAACAGGAAGGTTTTTTAATCCGACTGCCCAACAGGCACATGCAGGTCGCGCATCTTGAGGCCGATCGCGTGAGTCATATTTTTCGCGTGATTGCCGCGATGGCCGCCGAAATGTTTTCGCTGATACCCAGCGAAGTAGGCGATGCCCTCCTGATACGTGCGCAAGCGCTGGCTGTCGCAGAAGACAAATCCTGCGAACTGGAGTGTCATGCGATGCTGATTTCTTATGTGAATAACCGCTATCTGGAAAAGGTGTATCAGCAGTTCCTGGACGGTTATGTCTCTTATGTTATTTTGCATCTGAAAAAAGATAATCAGGAGTCGGCGCAGCTTTTCGCTGAACTGGCTGACGTCATACGCCAGGGGCGGCGTGATGAGATTGGGCAAGTTATGCAGCGTTATTTCCTCTCTTTAGCAGAAATAATGCGTCAACATATGAAGGATTGGGAAAGTGCAGAAGCCTAAGTTAGGGAAGATTAAGCTTCTTTCAGCGAAAGAACAGGTCGCGGCGGTGCTGCGTAAAGCGATTCTTTCGAGGGAGTTAGTGGAAGGGCAGGAGATTACGTTAGAAGGCATTGCCGGAATGGTCGGCGTGTCCAGTATGCCAGTGCGCGAGGCGTTTCAGATTCTGGCGGCGGATGGGCTGATAAAAGTGCGCCCTAATAAAGGGGCGGTGGTGTTGGGCATCAATGAACAAACGATCCGTGAACACTATGAAATTCGCGCGCTGTTAGAAAGTGAGGCGGTGGCTAAAGCTTCTCGTCCTGGCACCGATATCTCGCGGATAGCCCAGGTGCATTATGCCGCTGAAAAGGCTCTCGCGGAAAATAACTCGGCGGAATACTCCGACCTGAATCAGGCATTTCATATGGAAATATGGAATGTTGCTGGCAACGAAAAAATGAAAATGTTGCTCTGTAATATGTGGAACGGCCTGTCGATGGGTCATAAGGTCACCGAAGAAGAGTATGCCGTGATTTCCATTCAGGAACATAAAAGTATTCTGCAAGCTCTTGAACTTCATGATGAAACATTGGCACGCCAGCGCATGCGCGAACACATTATTCGCTCAATGGAGAATATGCTGACCCGCTATGTTGGTGACCCTTCTGCCTGATCTTTTCGCCTGCGTGAGCATCGCAGGCGCTTCAACCAATTCTTCAATTCTATTAATCACGTCCAGTAACGATCTAACCACGATCTTGATGTAGATCCCACTCCTGCATCTTTCCTGAGAAACGATTTGACTTAGTTTTTGTATGGGAATAATTTCTCCCTGTCAACATTGGATACAATATCATATATCATTGATTGGATAATTATAAATATGGAACCCATTACCCTTACCTTATGTTTATTGGTGTTCGCTATCGTCATGTTTGTATGGGAAAAAGTGCCACTTGCCGTCACTTCCATGATTGTCTGCGTGGCCTTAGTGATCACCGGCGTTCTGAATATCAAACAGGCCTTTGCTGGCTTTATCGACACTAACGTTATCCTCTTTGTCGCGATGTTCATCGTGGGCGGTGCGTTGTTCGAGACCGGTATGGCAAACAAAGTGGGCGGCGTCATCACGCGCTTCGCGAAAACAGAAAAACAGCTGATCTTCACCATTATGGTGGTGGTGGGTTTGATGTCTGGCGTCCTCTCTAACACCGGTACCGCTGCGGTTTTGATTCCGGTGGTGATCGGCGTGGCGGCAAAATCGGGCTTCTCGCGTTCTCGTCTACTGATGCCGCTGGTTTTCGCCGCTGCGTTGGGCGGTAACCTGTCGTTAATTGGCGCGCCGGGAAATCTTATCGCGCAGTCTGCGCTACAGAATATTGGCGGCGGCTTTGGCTTTTTTGAATACGCAAAAATCGGTCTCCCGATGCTCATCTGCGGCATTCTCTACTTCCTGACTATTGGCTATCGCTTTCTGCCGAATAATGCGACCGGCGGTGAGGTGGGGAGCGTCGGGGAGCAACGTGACTACAGCCATGTTCCACAGTGGAAACAACGGCTCTCACTGGTGGTGTTGATCGCAACGATCCTCGGCATGATCTTTGAGAAGAAGATCGGTGTCAGCCTGGCCGTGACCGGTTGTATTGGCGCTCTTGTGCTGGTCGTAAGCGGCGTACTCACGGAAAAACAGGCCTATAAAGCCATTGATTCACAGACTATTTTTATCTTTGGCGGCACCCTGGCGCTGGCAAAAGCGCTGGAAATGACCGGGGCAGGTAAGCTGGTTGCGGACTATGTAATCGGCATGCTGGGGCAAAACTCCTCACCGTTCATGTTGCTGATCGCCGTTTTCGCCTTATCCGTTGTGATGACCAACTTTATGTCCAATACCGCAACGACAGCGCTATTGGTGCCGGTGAGTTTGTCCATTGCCGCAGGCATGGGGGCCGACCCGCGTGCGGTTCTGATGGCGACGGTCATTGGCGGTTCCTGCGCCTACGCAACCCCTATCGGTATGCCTGCCAACATGATGGTGCTCTCCGCGGGTGGCTATAAATTTGTCGACTACGCTAAGGCCGGTATCCCCCTGATTATCGTTTCAACCATTGTCAGCTTGATCCTGCTGCCAATCCTTTTCCCTTTTCATCCGTAATTAACGGAAGCTGTTCTGACTAAGGAGCATTTATGAGCAAAAGTGAACAGATATCCCATATGACCGACGTTATGGCCAGGTTTGTGGGATATACCGGCAAAGTTTTGCCTGATGATGTCACTGCAAAACTGGAAGATTTGCATAAGAAAGAGACCAGTAAACTGGCCGACGTCATCTTTACTACCATGATTGAGAACCAGCGTCTGGCGAAAGAGCTGGATCGACCTTCCTGCCAGGACACCGGTGTCATTCAGTTTCTGGTGGAGTGCGGGACGAACTTTCCGCTGATTGGCGAGCTGGAAGCGTTGTTGCGTGAGGCGGTGATCAAAGCAACTGTAGATTCTCCGCTGCGCCACAACAGCGTAGAAACTTTTGATGAATACAACACCGGTAAAAACGTGGGTAAAGGTACGCCGACGGTCTTCTGGGAGATCGTTCCCAATTCCGATCAGTGCAGCATTTATACCTATATGGCGGGCGGTGGTTGTTCTCTGCCGGGGAAAGCGATGGTGCTGATGCCGGGTGCAGGCTATGAAGGTGTGACCCGCTTTGTACTGGATGTGATGACCAGCTACGGCCTCAACGCTTGTCCGCCGCTGCTGGTTGGCGTGGGCGTAGCGACCTCTGTTGAAACGGCGGCACTGCTATCGAAAAAAGCGCTGATGCGTCCGATCGGTTCGCATAACGAGAATGAGCGTGCAGCCTCGCTGGAAAAAATGCTGGAAGACGGCATTAACAAAATTGGCCTGGGGCCGCAGGGGATGTCCGGTAATACCTCCGTTATGGGCGTGAACATTGAAAACACCGCGCGTCATCCTTCTACCATCGGCGTAGCGGTAAACGTCGGCTGCTGGTCGCACCGTAAAGGGCACATCGTTTTCGATAAAGATTTGAATTACACCATTACGTCTCACAGCGGAGTGAATTTCTGATGACTAAAAAAATCCTGACTACGCCAATTAAAGATGAAGATTTAGCGGATATTAAGGCTGGCGATATTATTTATCTCAACGGTCATATTGTTACCTGCCGTGACGTAGCCCATCGCCGTTTAATTGAAGGTGGTCGCGAACTTCCGGTAGATGTTCGCGGCGGCGCTATTTTACACGCTGGCCCAATTGTCCGCCCAATTAAAGGCGAAGACGATAAGTTTGAAATGGTCTCCGTTGGCCCAACCACCAGCATGCGTATGGAGAAATTCGAAAAAGAGTTTATTGCGCAGACTGGCGTGAAATTAATTGTGGGTAAAGGCGGTATGGGTAAAGGTACCGAAGAGGGCTGTGCTGAACACAAAGCGCTGCACTGCGTATTCCCTGCCGGTTGTGCGGTTGTAGCCGCCGTGTGCGTGGAAGAAATTGAAGATGCCCAATGGCGCGATCTGGGGATGCCGGAAACGCTGTGGGTCTGTCGGGTTAAAGAGTTTGGCCCGCTGATTGTTTCTATTGATACCCATGGGAATAATCTGTTTGAACAGAACAAAATTATTTTTAATCAGCGTAAAGAGATCGTCGCTGATGAAATATGCCAGAACGTAAGTTTTATCAAATAAACCTGATTACGTAAATTGCACGATAATGGTGGTAATACGTTATGACGATAATAATAACCAAGGGCTCTGGCCGGGGGCGGCTCAGGGAAATCCACCCTTATTATTTCATCGTCATAAATAGCCCCATTATCGTGCCTCCTGCCTGAAGGCTATTTTATGACTAATGCAGCTCTGCTATTAGGTGAAGGCTTCACCCTGATGTTCCTCGGCATGGGGTTCGTGCTGGCGTTTCTGTTCCTGCTGATTTTCGCCATCCGCGGCATGTCTGCCGTGATTACTCGCTTCTTCCCGGAACCCGTCGCCGCGCCCGCACCGCGCGCCGTTCCCGCCGTGGACGACTTCACCCGCTTAAAGCCGGTGATTGCCGCCGCCATTCACCATCACCGCCTTAACGCTTAATTCCCGGAGGGATCCATGACCATTGCCATTACCGACGTCGTCCTGCGTGACGCCCACCAGTCCCTTTTCGCCACCCGTCTGCGCCTTGACGATATGCTGCCGATTGCCGCCGCGCTCGACGACGTGGGCTACGGGGCGCTGGAGTGCTGGGGCGGCGCCACCTTTGACGCCTGCATCCGTTTCCTCGGCGAAGACCCGTGGCTGCGCCTGCGCGAACTGAAAAAAGCCATGCCCAGAACCCCGTTGCAGATGCTGCTGCGTGGCCAGAACCTGCTCGGCTACCGCCACTACGCCGATGATGTGGTGGAACGCTTCGTTGAGCGGGCGGTGAAAAACGGCATGGACGTGTTCCGCGTCTTCGATGCCATGAACGACCCGCGCAATATGAAAGCCGCCCTGCAGGCGGTGCGCAGCCACGGCGCGCACGCCCAGGGCACGCTGAGCTATACCACCAGCCCGGCACACACGCTGCAGACCTGGCTGGATTTAACAGAGCAACTGCTGGAAACCGGCGTTGACTCGATTGCCATCAAGGATATGTCCGGCATTCTTACACCGATGGCGGCGTATGAGCTGGTCAGCGAAATCAAAAAACGTTTTGAGGTGCGCCTGCATCTGCACTGTCATGCCACCACCGGGATGGCGGAGATGGCCCTGCTGAAGGCCATTGAAGCGGGCGTCGACGGCGTCGACACGGCGATTTCCTCCATGAGCGCCACCTACGGCCACCCGGCCACCGAAGCGCTGGTTGCCACGCTCGCCGGCACAAAATATGACACCGGGCTGGATATCCTGAAGCTGGAAAACATCGCCGCCTACTTCCGCGAGGTGCGCAAAAAGTATCACGCCTTTGAAGGCCAGCTGAAGGGCTATGACAGCCGTATTCTGGTGGCCCAGGTACCGGGCGGAATGCTGACCAACCTCGAAAGCCAGCTGAAGCAGCAGAACGCGGCGGACAGGCTGGACCAGGTGCTGGCGGAAATCCCCCGCGTGCGCGAGGACCTCGGCTTTATCCCGCTGGTGACCCCCACCTCACAGATTGTCGGCACCCAGGCGGTGCTCAACGTCCTGACCGGCGAGCGCTACAAAACCATCGCCAAAGAAACGGCGGGCATTCTGAAAGGGGAATACGGCCACACCCCGGTGCCGGTGAACGCGGCACTGCAGGCCCGCGTGCTGGAAGGGGCTGCCCCGGTGACCTGCCGTCCGGCGGATTTGCTCAAACCGGAACTGGCTGAACTGGAAGCCGACGTCAGGCGCCAGGCGCAGGAGAAGGGCATTCAGCTTGCGGGAAACGCCATTGACGACGTGCTCACCGTGGCGCTGTTCCCGCAAATCGGCCTCAAATTCCTCGAAAACCGCCACAACCCGGCGGCGTTTGAGCCGGTGCCGCAGGCGGAAGCCGCGCAGCCGGTGGCAAAAGCAGAGAAGCCTGCCGCTTCCGGTATCTACACCGTGGAAGTGGAAGGCAAGGCCTTTGTGGTGAAGGTCAGCGACGGCGGCGATATCAGCCAGCTTACTGCGGCTGTTCCGGCGGCCTCTTCCGCACCGGTTCAGGCTGCTGCCCCGGCAGGCGCCGGCACCCCGGTCACCGCGCCGCTGGCGGGCAACATCTGGAAGGTGATTGCCACCGAGGGCCAGAGCGTGGCCGAAGGCGACGTGCTGCTGATTCTGGAAGCCATGAAGATGGAAACCGAAATCCGCGCCGCGCAGGCCGGCACCGTCCGCGGTATCGCGGTGAAGTCCGGGGACGCGGTTTCCGTGGGCGACACCCTGATGACGCTGGCGTAACGGAGAACTGAAATGGAAAGTCTGAACGCCCTGCTTCAGGGCATGGGGCTGATGCACCTTGGCGCAGGCCAGGCCATCATGCTGCTGGTGAGCCTGCTGCTGCTGTGGCTGGCGATTGCGAAGAAGTTCGAGCCGTTACTGCTGCTGCCAATTGGCTTCGGCGGGCTGCTCTCCAACATCCCGGAAGCGGGTATGGCGCTGACCGCGCTGGAAAGCCTGCTGGCGCACCACGACGCCGGGCAGCTGGCGGTGATTGCCGCGAAGCTGAACTGCGCGCCGGACGTGCATGCCATTAAAGAGGCGTTAGCGCTGGCGCTGCCCTCCGTCCAGAACCAGATGGAAAATCTGGCGGTGGACATGGGCTACACGCCTGGCGTACTGGCGCTGTTCTACAAAGTGGCGATTGGTTCCGGCGTCGCGCCGCTGGTCATCTTTATGGGCGTCGGCGCGATGACCGACTTCGGCCCGCTGCTGGCCAACCCGCGCACCCTGCTGCTGGGGGCGGCGGCGCAGTTCGGTATCTTCGCCACGGTGCTCGGGGCGCTGACGCTGAACTACTTCGGCCTTATCAGCTTCACCCTGCCGCAGGCGGCGGCCATCGGCATTATCGGCGGCGCGGACGGCCCGACGGCGATTTACCTGTCGGGCAAGCTGGCGCCGGAGCTGCTGGGGGCCATCGCGGTGGCGGCGTACTCGTATATGGCGCTGGTGCCGTTAATCCAGCCGCCGATTATGAAGGCGCTGACCAGCGAGACGGAGCGGAAAATCCGCATGGTGCAGCTGCGCACGGTGAGTAAGCGGGAAAAAATCCTCTTCCCGGTGGTGCTGCTCATGCTGGTGGCCCTGCTGCTGCCGGACGCCGCGCCGCTGCTGGGGATGTTCTGCTTCGGCAACCTGATGCGCGAAAGCGGCGTGGTGGAGCGTCTGAGCGACACGGTACAGAACGGGCTGATTAACATCGTCACCATCTTCCTCGGGCTGTCGGTGGGCGCGAAGCTGGTGGCGGACAAGTTCCTGCAACCGCAGACGCTGGGCATTCTGCTGCTGGGGGTGGTTGCGTTCGGTATCGGGACGGCGGCCGGGGTGCTGATGGCGAAGCTGCTGAACCTGTGCAGTAAGAACAAAATCAACCCGCTTATCGGTTCGGCGGGGGTGTCGGCAGTGCCGATGGCGGCACGCGTATCGAACAAAGTGGGGCTGGCATCAGACCCGCAGAACTTCCTGCTGATGCACGCGATGGGCCCGAACGTGGCCGGGGTGATTGGCTCGGCGATAGCCGCCGGGGTGATGCTGAAGTACGTGCTGGCAATGTAATCCAATCTAATCGGGAGCAGTGATTCTGCTCCCGCAAAATGAGGACACAGTAATGAGTGAAATGGTTGCGTTTCGGCAAGGTACATCCATGCCATCCAGAGAAACCATCTTGCGTTATGTTGTTGAGACGGTGAATCAGATAACTGAGCTTGAGCCAGCGCTGCATTTACTGCCGTGGTCTGGCGTCAACTCAGCAATATATGAGCAACGTTTTGCACAGTGTTACGACGAGGGGCTTTGTGCCGCACAGACGTCGGCACCGAATGTTCCGCAGGGGATTCTGCCATCAACCGATTGGGCTCAGGGTATCGGGTTACTCTGTTTTGCCGCAGGGTATATGAGCGCAGGCGAGCGGCCATTAACACACAATCAGTTATGCGATTTCGTCAAACAGGCGGCTGTTGGTTTATCGCCGATTGAGGGGGAGGCGGCGAGCGGTTTCTCGACGGTACGTAGTATTGCATTACCCGTATTCAGGCGATTACAACGCGATGGTCACGCGTCTCGGATCCTGCTGTTACAAACGTTGCTGCATCTGGTTGCCTGGAAAAGCGCATCGCAGTATGCGCGTCAACAGGCGCAACGACTGCTCTGGATGGGCGGCATTCTGGGGGAAGGGGGCGAGTCTGGCTTATTGGCACTCGATAAGGCGCTGCGTGAAGAAGCCGTCGGGGAGAAAAGTCTCCCCGCTCTGCTGATCTTCACGAGTTTCCTGGCGCATTTTCCGGCAGGGCCAGTCTTTATTGACTAGTCGTCGAACGACGCGGGCAAAAGCCGCGTCGTTTTAGTTCGACGCCGGGTATTCCTGCACCGTCACCTGGAACGTGAGCTGCTTATCATCCCGCATTACCACGACCGGAATGACGGAGCCCGGGCGGATTTCCGCCACCTGATCCATCGTCTCCAGCGCGGACACAGCGGGTTTATTATTGACCGAAATAATCAAATCATTAACCTGAATACCGGCAAGCGCGGCGGGGCCGTTTGGCGTCACTTCATTAACGACAATGCCCTGAATCGGGTCCATGCCGCTACCCTGCTGCGCGTGCAGCGGCGCGATTTCTCGTCCGCCAATACCGATATAGCCGCGAATCACGCGACCGTCGCGGATAAGCTTATCCATAATTTTCGTGGCTAGCTGGAAGGGAATCGCAAAACCAAGGCCTTCCGGTGTTTCGCCATCGTTACTCTTATCAAAAGAGAGGGTGTTGATCCCCATCAGTTCGCCTAACGAGTTGACCAGCGCGCCGCCGGAATTACCGTGGTTAATCGAGGCGTCGGTCTGGAGAAAATTCTGTCGCCCTGTCGGGTTCAGGCCGATACGACCCGTTGCGCTGATGATTCCCTGGGTGATGGTCTGTCCCAGATTATATGGGTTGCCGATAGCCAGTACGACGTCGCCAATATGCGGTGTACGCTTTGTATTAATCGGGATGGTAGGCAGCCCGCCAGTG
Source organism: Salmonella sp. 32070601201500089SM (assembly GCF_017573605.1). NCBI lineage: Bacteria > Pseudomonadati > Pseudomonadota > Gammaproteobacteria > Enterobacterales > Enterobacteriaceae > Salmonella > Salmonella sp. 32070601201500089SM. The sequence continues at coordinate 243,302 of NZ_JAGETK010000006.1, read as the reverse complement.
GCGTTGATCTTCAGCACCGCCAGGTCGGTAAGCGAATCGGAGCCAACCAGTAGCGCTTCAAAGACGCGGCCATCCTGTAGCGCGACGATAATCTGATCGGCATCGTTAATCACGTGCTTGTTGGTAATAATATAACCGCGTTGATCCATGATCACGCCGGAACCCAGCGTGCGGATCTCCAGTTGATTATGCGCGGTACTGTTCATACTGCGGTTATAGACGTTGACGACGGCAGGCGCGGCGCGGCGAACCGCAAAATTATAACTGGCTGGCGTCTCATCGGTACTGTCGAATTGCGGGACGGCGATAGGATTAATTTTGCGCAAAGAAGGCATGACGGCCAACAGAATAGCGCCGACAATTAAACCTATTGCGACCGAACGTAAGAGCTTCACAAACATGATGGAGGCGTCGTTAAAAAAGGGAACGGCAGCAGCATACCATGAGTTAACCGGACATCACATCGCAGGCTGATGCCCGGTTTAAGACAGGATTAGCGCAGCAACAGATAAATATTCTCGTTGCCGCGTACTACCTGAAGAGCAATGATGGACGGTTTTGCCGCCATCACTTTGCGCATTTCGGCGATAGAACTGATGCGATCGCGATTAACGCCGATGATAACATCATCTTTTTGCAAACCGGCCTGCGCGGCAGGACTGCTTTTTTCGACGCTATCAACCTTAACGCCTTTCGTCCCGTCTTTCAGCTGGCCGTCGCTCAACGTCGCGCCTTGCAACGCCGGGGCGATCATTTCGGCGCTGGCGGAAGAAGAGGTATTGGAATCCAGCGTGACTTCCACCTCCAGCGGCTTACCATCGCGCAACAGGCCCAGTTTCACTTTCGTGCCCGGTTCGGTGGTGGCGATACGTGAACGCAGTTCGGCAAAGCTATTCAGCGGCTTACCGTTAAGACTGATAATCACGTCTCCGGATTTCACTCCAGCCTTCGCCGAACCTGAATTGGGTAAAACCTCGCTGACAAAAGCGCCACGCTGAACGTTCAGTTTGAATGCCTTGGCGATATCAGCGGTCATTTCAGTGCCTTTAATTCCCAGCAATCCGCGTTTGATTTCCCCGAACTGAATCAACTGCTGCGCCAGCGTCTGCGCCATATTGGAAGGAATAGCAAAGCCAATGCCGATGCTCCCGCCCCCTGGCGCGAGGATCGCGGTATTAATCCCGATCAGCTCGCCGTTCAGGTTAAGCAGCGCGCCGCCGGAGTTGCCGCGGTTAATAGAGGCATCGGTTTGAATAAAGTTCTCAAGCCCTTCCAGATTAAGCCCGCTGCGTCCTAGCGCTGAAATAATCCCGGAGGTGGCGGTTTGCCCAAGGCCAAACGGATTACCGACCGCCACGGCGAAATCGCCGACGCGGAGTTTGTCGGAATCGGCGATGGCAATTTGCGTTAACTTGCTGGGATTCTGAATTTGTAACAGAGCGATATCGCTCTGGTCGTCGCCGCCGATCAGCTTCGCGTCGAATTCGCGTCCGTCATTCAGTTGAATGCTGATCTTCTGTGCCTGATTAATCACATGATTATTGGTTAATACATAGCCTTTCGCGGCATCGATAATCACCCCCGAACCGAGTCCTTCAAACGGCTGGGACGGCTGGTCTGGCAGATCCTCGCCAAAGAATTTTTTAAACTCCTCCGGCACTTTTTGGCTCTGGGTGGCGGTTCCCTCGACTTTTACGCTGACGACAGCAGGCAGCACTTTCTCCAGCATAGGGGCAAGGCTTGGCAGCGTCGCCTGGCCTGGCACCTGGCCTGGTATCGATGCAAGGGCTGGAAACGGTGCCGAAAGAGTTAATCCGACACTTAACGCTAATGCACTTAACAGCTGGGTGTATTTTTTCATGGATGCTGCTCTCGTACCTTGAATGAACGGATAGACAATTCAAAACAGATTGATGTTATTGAATTTTCAGCCTGGTAACAATGATAATAGCTGGGACAGGAAAGATAGAGAGAGGGCGCAAGCGATGCGCCCGATAAATTTCTTAACGGCGTGCGATTAATCGCGCTTTGCGCCGCTACGTAACAGGCCAGACGCGCCTTCAGAATAATCACGTGGCATTTGTACTGGCGCCTGATCGTTGCTCGCCTCAGACTCCGCCAGACGGTTACGGAACGGATTCGACTCCGCAGACATTTCCGGCAGCAGGCTGCTGGAGCTTTTCGCCATATGCTGATACAGCTGGCGGTAATCATGCGCCATGGTATCCAGCAGTTCCGCGCTGCGGGCAAAGTGGCTAACCAGCTCTTCACGGTACTCTTCCAGCTCAGCTTTGTTTTTTTCCAGTTCGTACTGCAATGCCTGCTGTTGACGTAACTTACGATTACCAAAACGCATGGCCACGGCACCAATGATGATACCGACGACTAATCCAATTAGCGCATATTCCCAGGTCATGAACATCTCCCGTTGTCTTATGTTTCCGTAGGGTGTTGGCTCCAGGCTCCATGCCCGCGCCTGATTATGCCACTATAACCGCTAATTCCGTAGAAGTGGAATCCCGACAGCATATCGCGTAGTGTAGAACGGCCTTTTTTTCGTCAGCCGTGAACGACGGCACATCGATTTTCAAGGAATAACAATAACATTATGCAAAGCCTTTCCCCTACATCGCGTTATCTCCAGGCACTCAACGAAGGCACCCATCAGCCTGACGACGTACAGAAAGAGGCGGTCGACCGTCTGGAAACCCTTTATCAGGCGCTCACCGCGAAAAAATCGTCGGCTACGCCACCCGGCGGACTGATAGCGCGACTGGGGAAATTATTAGGCAAAAACGAACCGGACGCGCAAATACCGGTTCGCGGGCTGTATATGTGGGGGGGCGTGGGTCGCGGCAAAACCTGGCTCATGGATCTCTTCTACCACAGCCTGCCGGGTGAGCGAAAATTACGCCTGCATTTTCATCGGTTTATGCTGCGCGTGCATGAAGAACTTACCGCGCTACAGGGACAGATCGATCCGTTAGACATTATTGCCGATCGGTTTAAAACCGAGACGGACGTACTGTGTTTCGATGAGTTTTTCGTCACCGATATTACCGACGCCATGCTGCTGGGCGGTTTAATGAAAGCGCTGTTTGCACGCGGCATTACGCTGGTCGCGACCTCCAATATTCCGCCGGATGAACTCTACCGCAACGGTTTGCAACGCGCCCGCTTCCTGCCGGCTATCGATGCCATTAAACAGCACTGCGACATTATGAATGTGGACGCCGGCGTCGATTACCGGCTGCGGACGCTGACGCAGGCCCATTTATGGCTAACGCCGCTTAATGATGAAACCCGGCGGCAAATGGATAAACTGTGGCTGGCGTTAGCGGGGGCCGCGCGCGAGCACGCTCCGACGCTGGAAATCAATCATCGCTCTTTATCCACCCTGGGCGTTGAAAACCAAACGCTAGCGGTCTCTTTCGCTACGCTGTGCGTCGAGGCCCGCAGCCAGCATGATTACATTGCGCTCTCAAGGTTATTTCACACGGTTCTGCTGTTTGACGTGCCGGTCATGACGCCGCTGATGGAGAACGAAGCGCGCCGCTTTATTGCGCTGGTGGATGAGTTTTACGAGCGCCACGTTAAGCTGGTGGTCAGCGCCGCCGCACCGTTATATGAAATTTATCAGGGGGAACGGCTCAAGTTTGAATTTCAGCGCTGTCTGTCACGCCTGCAAGAGATGCAGAGTGCGGAGTACCTCAAGCGGGAGCATATGCCGTAAGCCGGACAAGCGCAGCGCCCCGGCATTATGCGGTATTATATCTGTGCAACCTCCCCGACCGAGGGTGAACCAGGCCTGAACAAAACCCGCGGCAAATCGCAAAAAGGGGTCGATCTTTGACCTGGACTTCTCTATAATCCTGCGACCCCACGTTACAAGAGAGTTTTTTCCCAAACTTTCTCTGTGCCGGCCAAACATATCCGAGGGGGTAGGTTTACCGGACTTTGTCGTGTGAACCTCAACTATTTAAAACGTTTGGGTGTTCACCAACGTGTAACTTATTTATTTGGGTAAGCTTTTAATGAAAACTTTTACAGCTAAACCAGAAACCGTAAAACGCGACTGGTATGTTGTTGACGCGACCGGTAAAACTCTGGGCCGTCTGGCTACTGAACTGGCTCGTCGCCTGCGCGGTAAGCACAAAGCGGAATACACTCCGCACGTAGATACTGGTGATTACATCATCGTTCTGAACGCTGACAAAGTTGCTGTAACCGGCAACAAGCGTACTGACAAAGTGTACTATCACCACACCGGCCACATCGGTGGTATCAAACAAGCGACCTTTGAAGAGATGATTGCCCGCCGTCCTGAGCGTGTGATTGAAATCGCGGTTAAAGGCATGCTGCCAAAAGGCCCGCTGGGTCGTGCTATGTTCCGTAAACTGAAAGTTTACGCGGGCAACGAGCACAACCACGCGGCACAGCAACCGCAAGTTCTTGACATCTAATCGGGATTATAGGCAATGGCTGAAAATCAATACTACGGCACTGGTCGCCGCAAAAGTTCCGCAGCTCGCGTTTTCATCAAACCGGGCAACGGTAAAATCGTTATCAACCAACGTTCTCTGGAACAGTACTTCGGTCGTGAAACTGCCCGCATGGTAGTTCGTCAGCCGCTGGAACTGGTCGACATGGTTGAGAAACTGGATCTGTACATCACTGTTAAAGGTGGTGGTATCTCTGGTCAGGCTGGTGCGATCCGTCACGGTATCACCCGCGCTCTGATGGAGTACGACGAGTCCCTGCGTGGCGAACTGCGTAAAGCTGGCTTCGTTACTCGTGACGCTCGTCAGGTTGAACGTAAGAAAGTCGGCCTGCGTAAAGCACGTCGTCGTCCGCAGTTCTCCAAACGTTAATGGGGTTCTGCTTCGGCAGACAACTGTTAGCGAAAAAACCCGCTTCGGCGGGTTTTTTTATGGCTAAAGTCCGAATCCAGTCTCTTTTCCTCCCTATCTTTAGCATTATTCTCATCTTATTCATCTTTCATGCACGCTCAGAGAAAAGGAAGTCGCAGTGGGATTTTTTAACTCATTGTTTACTAAGAAAGAGTCGTTAATGCTGTCGAATAAATGGGAATTCTTTATAACAACGGTGGATGACCATGTTACGGGGATACGTGTGGATATCGGCGCCATTCAGGATGAAAAATTTGATCGCCTTATCCATACCGGGTTCTTACGTGTTCATTACACCAACTGTTATGAAAATGGTTTACCGCAGCCCGATGAAACACAGCGTTTAAATCGTATAGAGGACTGGCTTGATGAAAAGGGGAAGACGTTTCCGATCTGGCTGGTGGGTGTGGTTACCCAACAAGGCTGGCGCGATTTTGTGTTCATGTCGGAAGAGGATCTTAACTGGGAAAAGACGCTGGATAAATTGCTCGCTGGTGGCCCGGAAATCTCTTTTAGTTATAGAGAGAGTCACAATGATAAAGGAAACTTTTACCGCCAGTTCTTGTATCCAACCCGATACGACTGGAACTGGATACACGATTCCCGTGTGTGCCGGGGATTACAGGAACAAGGTGATGATCTGACGCTTCCGCGCGCTATTGATTATTATGCGACATTGCCTACAGAGGTCGCAGCGCGCGACCTGGCGCAAGATATTGCTGCATTACCGTATGGCATAACGCTGGTCAGTATTCGAATGAATGACCCGCAACAGGGGTTTATGGCGTCTTTTATCAGCACCGATGCTCCGCAACAATGGCATATGACAGAAATCACTTGCCAGCTTACCGATCTGGCTGAAAAACATGGCGGCAGTTTTGATGGCTGGGGCGCACCGGTAGTACAGGCATAACAGGCGAAAGACAATATCTCAGGTGGGGCGAGCATTTCAGACCAGGAATATCTCTTTTTCCTCATTTCCAGAATCGACTCACCACAAAGGTCACAAAATCTGGTAAACTATCATCCAATTTTCTGCCCAAATAGCGGGGAATGTTCATTTTTTGTCTCGTTTCTGAGCAATGATGGCTTTTTTCGCCCTGGGTGACATAACATCTGGCTGGTCACATTGTGGCTGGTAGCAGTAAAAATTCTGAATATACCTGGAGGTTTTCATGGCTGTCGCTGCCAACAAACGTTCGGTAATGACGCTGTTTTCTGGTCCTACTGACATCTATAGCCATCAGGTCCGCATTGTGTTGGCTGAAAAGGGTGTTAGTTTTGAGATCGAACATGTGGAAAAGGACAATCCACCTCAGGATCTGATTGACCTCAACCCGAATCAAAGCGTTCCGACACTGGTGGATCGTGAGCTGACCCTGTGGGAATCTCGCATCATTATGGAATATCTGGATGAGCGTTTCCCTCATCCGCCGCTGATGCCGGTTTATCCGGTCGCGCGCGGTGAAAGCCGTCTGTACATGCACCGTATTGAAAAAGACTGGTATACGCTGATGAACGTCATCGTAAACGGGTCTGCTTCCGAGGCCGACTCTGCGCGTAAACAACTGCGTGAAGAGCTGCTGGCGATTGCGCCGGTATTTGGTCAGAAACCGTATTTCCTGAGCGACGAATTCAGCCTGGTTGATTGCTACCTGGCGCCTCTCTTGTGGCGTTTACCGCAGTTGGGTATTGAATTCAGCGGCGCAGGGGCGAAAGAGCTGAAAGGCTATATGACCCGCGTCTTTGAACGTGATTCTTTCCTGGCTTCTTTAACCGAAGCTGAACGTGAAATGCGCCTCGGTCGGGGTTAACCTGTATGGATTTGTCACAGTTGACGCCGCGTCGTCCTTATCTGTTGCGTGCTTTCTACGAGTGGTTGCTGGATAACCAGTTGACCCCGCATCTGGTGGTGGATGTGATGCTGCCTGGCGTGCATGTCCCTATGGAATATGCGCGCGATGGGCAAATCGTCCTCAATATTGCGCCGCGAGCGGTAGGTAATCTGGAGCTGTCTAATGATGAAGTGCGTTTTAATGCGCGCTTCGGCGGCGTTCCCCGTCAGGTTTCTGTGCCTTTGGCTGCGGTGCTGGCGATTTACGCCCGTGAAAATGGCGCAGGCACCATGTTTGAGCCTGAAGCCGCCTATGATGAAGACGTTGTCAGCTTAAATGATGATGACAATACCGCAGGCGCGGAAAGCGAGACCGTGATGTCCGTCATTGATGGTGATAAGCCCGACCACGATGACGACAGTAGTCCTGATGACGAGCCGCCTCCGCCGCGTGGCGGACGTCCGGCGCTGCGTGTAGTAAAATAATCAACAGGCCCTGAAGGGCCTGTTTTGTTTGGTCTCCTCTCGGGTTCACCCTGCTTTTAAAGCTGTGTTACGATAAGCTTGCTATTATTTGCCACCGACCACTCATGAATGGACGTTATGAACGCATTTGATTCGCAAGCAGAAGATTCTCCGACATCCCTCGGGCGTAGTTTGCGCCGCCGCCCGCTGGCGCGTAAAAAACTGTCTGAAATGGTTGAGGAAGAGCTGGAGCAGATGATCCGCCGTCATGAGTTTGGCGAGGGAGAACAGCTACCGTCTGAACGTGAATTAATGGCCTTCTTCAATGTAGGACGTCCCTCCGTGCGTGAAGCGTTAGCTGCGCTGAAGCGTAAAGGTCTGGTGCAAATCAATAACGGCGAACGCGCCCGCGTCTCGCGCCCCTCTGCTGATACCATCATCAGTGAACTGTCGGGTATGGCGAAAGATTTTCTTACTCATCCTGGCGGCATCGCTCACTTTGAACAGCTACGGCTTTTCTTTGAATCCAGCCTGGTACGCTATGCGGCGGAACATGCCACCGACGAGCAGATCGCGTTGTTAACGAAAGCGCTGGAAATTAATAGCCAGTCGCTGGATGACAACGCGCTGTTTATTCGTTCGGATGTCGAGTTTCACCGGGTGCTGGCTGAAATTCCCGGCAATCCGATCTTTATGGCTATTCATGTTGCTCTGCTGGACTGGCTAATCGCCGCTCGCCCAAGCGTTCCCGATCGTGAGCTGCATGAACATAATAACGTGAGTTATCAACAGCATATTGTGATTGTTGATGCCATTCGCCAGCGAGATCCCGATAAAGCGGATCGCGCTCTGCAAACCCACCTCAATAGCGTTTCCGCTACCTGGCACGCGCTCGGTAAAAAAAGTCAAAAAATGCGGTAGCGATCGCACCTCCGATCCCGGTTTAGTGAAGCAGATCGCACTATAAGCGTTCTGTATTATTTGCTGCTTATTTGATCTGGTATAACAGGTATAAAGGTAGGTAGTTAATATATTCATCATCCGTAGAGGTAGGTATGGCAAAAGCATTGCAAGGCGTAATGGCGGCGTTGTTGACCCCATTTGATCATCAGCAGCAACTGGATAGCGAAAGCCTGCGCCGTCTGGTGCGTTTTAACATCGGGCAGGGTATCGACGGGCTGTACGTTGGCGGTTCCACCGGGGAAGCATTCGTACAGAGCCTTGCTGAAAGAGAGCAGGTACTGGAGATTGTCGCCGAAGAGGCGAAGGGAAAAATCACGCTGATCGCCCATGTCGGGACGGTAAGCACCGCAGAAAGCCAGCAGCTTGCCAGCGCCGCAAAGCGTTACGGTTTTGATGCGGTCTCTGCGGTGACGCCTTTTTATTACCCTTTCAGTTTTGAAGAGCACTGTGACCATTATCGGGCAATCATTGATTCCGCAGATGGATTGCCGATGGTGGTATACAACATTCCGGCGTTAAGCGGCGTAAAACTTACCCTCGATCAGATCAATACGCTGGTGACATTACCGGGCGTGAACGCGCTGAAGCAAACCTCCGGCGATCTCTTCCAGATGGAGCAGATCCGCCGCGCGCATCCGGATCTGGTGCTGTACAACGGTTATGACGAAATCTTCGCTTCCGGCCTGCTGGCGGGCGCGGACGGCGGTATCGGCAGCACATACAACATTATGGGCTGGCGTTATCAGGGGATTGTTCAGGCATTGCGTGAGGGCGATGTGGCGAAAGCGCAGCGTCTGCAAACCGAGTGCAATAAGGTTATTGATTTACTGATTAAAACCGGCGTATTCCGCGGCCTGAAAACGGTCCTGCATTATATGGACGTGGTATCGGTGCCGCTGTGTCGTAAACCGTTCGCGCCTGTTGATGAAAAATACCTGCCGGCGCTCAAGGCGCTGGCTCAACAACTGATGGAAGAAAAGGCGTAACAGCATAATGCCGGGGGCGCTACGCTTGCCCGGCCTACAACAGTGTGAGCGGTAGGCCGGATAAGGCGGAGCCGCCATTCGGCATAACGACAACAAAAATCGTCGGGAGAGTAAAATGAGTACTTCTACCCAGAACATCCCGTGGTATCGCCATCTCAACCGGGCGCAATGGCGGGCATTTTCCGCTGCCTGGCTGGGATATCTGCTTGATGGTTTTGATTTTGTGTTGATTGCTCTTGTACTGACTGAGGTACAAAGCGAATTTGGGCTGACGACGGTACAGGCGGCAAGCCTGATTTCTGCGGCTTTTATCTCTCGCTGGTTCGGCGGGTTATTACTGGGCGCGATGGGCGATCGCTATGGGCGTCGTCTGGCGATGGTCAGCAGCATCATCCTGTTTTCGGTGGGAACCCTGGCCTGCGGGTTTGCGCCCGGTTACACCACCATGTTCATCGCCCGACTGGTGATTGGTATGGGCATGGCGGGCGAATATGGTTCCAGCGCGACCTATGTAATCGAAAGCTGGCCAAAACATTTACGCAATAAAGCCAGCGGTTTTCTGATTTCCGGCTTCTCCGTCGGCGCGGTCGTTGCCGCGCAGGTGTACAGCCTGGTGGTGCCTGTCTGGGGCTGGCGCGCGCTGTTTTTCATTGGCATTTTGCCAATTATCTTCGCCCTCTGGCTGCGGAAAAACATTCCGGAAGCGGAAGACTGGAAAGAGAAACACGCGGGTAAAGCGCCGGTACGTACGATGGTCGACATTCTTTATCGGGGCGAACATCGCATCATCAACATTTTAATGACTTTCGCCGCCGCCGCTGCGCTGTGGTTCTGTTTTGCCGGTAACCTACAAAATGCTGCGATTGTGGCGGGGCTGGGACTACTGTGCGCGGTTATCTTTATCAGCTTTATGGTGCAGAGCAGCGGTAAACGCTGGCCCACTGGCGTCATGCTGATGCTGGTGGTACTGTTTGCTTTCCTCTATTCCTGGCCGATTCAGGCGCTATTACCCACTTATCTGAAAACCGAGCTGGCCTACGATCCGCATACGGTGGCGAATGTCCTGTTCTTTAGCGGATTTGGCGCGGCGGTTGGTTGCTGCGTAGGCGGTTTTCTTGGCGACTGGCTGGGAACGCGTAAAGCATATGTCTGTAGCCTGCTGGCCTCGCAAATCCTCATTATTCCGGTCTTTGCGATTGGCGGCACAAACGTCTGGGTTCTGGGTCTGCTACTGTTTTTCCAACAGATGTTGGGGCAGGGGATTGCCGGGATTCTACCGAAACTGATCGGCGGTTACTTCGATACCGATCAGCGCGCGGCGGGGCTGGGCTTTACTTATAACGTCGGCGCGCTCGGCGGCGCGCTGGCGCCGATCCTGGGAGCGCTGATCGCTCAACGTCTGGATTTGGGCACTGCGCTGGCATCGCTCTCTTTCAGCCTGACGTTTGTCGTGATCCTGCTTATTGGGCTTGATATGCCGTCTCGCGTACAGCGTTGGCTACGTCCGGAAGCGTTACGCACCCACGATGCTATTGACGACAAACCGTTCAGCGGAGCCGTACCGCTTGGCAGTGGTAAAGGTGCCTTTGTAAAAACGAAAAGTTAATCCGCTTGCCCGGTTTTCAACCGGGCAATATTTGTAAGGGAGTAGTATGTCGTTACTTGAACAACTGGATAAAAATATTGCCGCTTCTGGCGGCCTGATTGTCTCCTGCCAGCCCGTTCCGGGCAGTCCGCTGGATAAGCCGGAGATTGTAGCGGCAATGGCGTTGGCAGCGGAACAGGCGGGCGCGGTTGCGGTGCGTATTGAAGGCATAGACAACCTGCGTATGACCCGCTCGCTCGTTTCGGTACCCATTATCGGCATTATCAAACGCGATCTGGACGACTCTCCAGTGCGCATTACCCCTTTTCTCGACGATGTAGATGCGCTGGCACAGGCCGGAGCAGCTATTATCGCCGTTGATGGAACCGCTCGGCAACGGCCGGTAGCCGTTGAGGCGTTGTTGGCGCGCATTCATCACCACCATCTACTGGCGATGGCCGACTGCTCATCCGTGGACGATGGTCTCGCCTGTCAACGGTTGGGCGCGGACATTATCGGCACGACAATGTCCGGCTACACCACCCCCGATACGCCGGAGGAACCCGATCTGCCCTTAGTCAAAGCGTTGCATGACGCCGGATGCCGGGTAATAGCCGAAGGGCGCTATAACTCGCCAGCACTGGCAGCGGAGGCGATCCGCTATGGCGCATGGGCGGTGACGGTGGGGTCCGCCATTACCCGTCTGGAACATATCTGTGGATGGTATAACGACGCATTAAAAAAGGCGGCGTCATGACTACGTTAGCAATTGATATTGGCGGGACTAAACTTGCCGCCGCGCTCATCGACAAAAACTTGCGCATTAGCCAGCGTCGCGAGCTACCGACCCCCGCGAGCAAAACGCCGGATGCGTTACGTGAAGCATTAAAGGCGCTGGTTGAACCACTACGAGCAGAGGCGCGTCAGGTAGCGATAGCTTCTACCGGGATCATTCAGGAAGGGATGCTGCTGGCGCTAAACCCCCATAATCTGGGCGGCTTGCTACACTTTCCGTTAGTACAAACACTGGAAGCGATCGCTGGCCTGCCGACGCTGGCGGTGAACGACGCGCAGGCGGCGGCCTGGGCGGAGTATCACGCGCTCCCTGATGATATCCGCGATATGGTATTTATCACCGTTTCAACCGGCGTTGGCGGCGGCGTTGTCTGCGACGGCAAGCTCCTTACCGGAAAAGGCGGTCTGGCCGGGCACCTGGGACACACCCTGGCGGACCCACACGGGCCCGTATGCGGCTGTGGACGCGTTGGCTGCGTAGAGGCCATCGCCTCCGGACGAGGGATGGCCGCGGCGGCGCGGGACGATCTGGCGGGATGCGACGCCAAAACCCTATTTATTCGCGCTGGCGAAGGTCATCAGCAGGCGCGACATCTGGTAAGCCAATCCGCGCAGGTAATAGCGCGAATGATCGCCGATGTGAAAGCGACTACCGACTGCCAGTGTGTGGTCATTGGCGGCAGCGTAGGGTTAGCTGAGGGATACCTGGAGCAGGTTCGCGCGTTTTTGATGCAAGAGCCTGCGCCTTATCACGTGGCGCTGAGCGCCGCTCGCTATCGGCATGACGCAGGATTATTAGGCGCTGCGTTGTTAGCTCAAGGAGACACATTATGATGATGGGGGAAGTACAGTCGTTGCCTTCTTGCGGGTTGCATCCGCGATTGTTGGATGCCTTGACTCTCGCGCTGGCGGCAAGGCCGCAGGAGAAAGCGCCGGGGCGCTATGAATTGCAGGGCGACAATGTCTTTATGAATGTAATGCAGTTAACGACGCAAATGCCGGCCGAGAAGAAAGCGGAATTGCATGAACAATACATTGATATTCAGCTACTACTAACCGGCGTCGAGCGTATTGCGTTTGGGATGTCCGGTGCCGCTCGCCAGTGCGAGGAGATGCACGTTGAAGAGGATTACCAGCTTTGTAATCAAATTGCCGACGAGCAGACTATTACGCTGCAAGCGGGGATGTTTGCTGTGTTTATGCCAGGAGAACCGCATAAACCGGGATGTGCAGTGGGTGAGCCGGATGACATCAAGAAAGTGGTAGTGAAAGTACGCGCCAGTCTGCTGGCGGCCTGAATCTCTTGCCGGAGCAGTCTTCCGAACGCAGCCCCTTACGGGCTGCGTGGTGAATGTGCCGGAGAGCGCGGGTATGACGGGTTAACGCTTAAACGTCACGGCTTCCGGCTGGGTCAGGTGCAGCGTCGTCTGGCTCGGCACCGTCTCGGCAATCACCCGCCCGTGGCGAATCGAGTAACGGGCAGGCGTCTGGCGACGTACCGCATCGAATCCATTCTCAGCGGGTAAGATAACCAGATTCGCGGCATTGCCGACGCTCAGACCGTAGTCCTGTAAATGCAGGGTTTTTGCGCTGTGGGTAGTGATCAGATTTAACCCGTCGTTGATTTGCCCATACCCCATCAACTGGCAAACGTGTAACCCCATATGCAACACCTGCAGCATATTTGCTGTGCCTAATGGATACCACGGGTCGAAGACGTCATCATGGCCAAAGCAGACGTTGATCCCCGCTTCCAGCATCTCTTTCACTCGCGTGACGCCACGACGTTTCGGGTAAGTGTCAAACCGCCCTTGCAGATGAATATTCACCAGCGGGTTGGCGACGAAGTTAATCCCCGACATTTTCAACAGGCGGAACAGGCGTGACGCATACGCGCCGTTGTACGAGTGCATAGCCGTGGTGTGGCTGGCGGTCACGCGCGCCCCCATGCCATCACGATGCGCCAGCGCCGCGACCGTTTCGACAAAGCGAGACTGCTCGTCATCAATTTCGTCGCAATGCACATCGATCAAGCGATCGTATTTCTGCGCCAGGGCGAAGATTTTGTGCAGCGATTCAACGCCATATTCCCGCGTGAACTCAAAGTGCGGAATGGCGCCAATAACGTCAGCGCCCAAACGCACGGCTTCCTCTAACAGCGCTTCACCGTTGGGATAAGACAGAATACCTTCTTGCGGAAAGGCGACGATTTGCAGGTCTACCCACGGCGCAACCTCTTGCTTCACTTCCAGCATGGCTTTCAGCGCGGTGAGCGTAGGATCTGAAACGTCAACGTGAGTACGAACGTACTGGATGCCGTTAGCCATCTGCCATTTCAGGGTCTGCATCGCGCGCGATTTCACATCTTCATGCGTGAGCATTGCTTTACGTTCTGCCCAGCGCTCAATCCCTTCAAACAGTGTGCCGGACTGGTTCCAGCTCGGTTCACCCGCCGTTTGCGTGGTATCCAGGTGGATATGTGGCTCAACAAACGGTGGAATAGACAGACCGCCTTCGGCATCAAGCACTTCGCCCTGCGGTAACGATGCGGCTTCCTGAGGCTCAATCCGGCTAAAGCGCCCGTTTTCAATCGTAATCTGCCATAATCCTTCGTGTCCCTGCAGACGCGTCTGACGAATAGTGATGTTATTGTTCTGCATGGCTGACCTCTGGTGATTTAGCAAGGCTGCGGTTGAAAAGTGGATTCAGCAGGATATAGCTGAAGACGCCGCCGAGTACGGCGTTGACGGGCACAATACCAGGAACATAATGTCCGGCGGCGATGCCCAGCGCGACGGAAAGAATAGCAATCCAGTTAACGGGAATAAAGCGCACGGTGTTGAAGTCGGCATAGCGGCGACGGTTCAACAGATAGTCGGCAATAATCACTCCGCCAATCGGTGGGATGGCAGATGACAGGAACGTCAGCCAGCCGACAAAATTATTGTAAAGCCACAGCGCGCACACGGTACCGATAATCCCGTTCACCACCGACAGCGTACGGCTGGAAAGACCGGTAATATTGGCGAAGCCCAGACCCGATGCGTACAGCGCGTTATCGTTGGTGGTCCAGATATTCAGGCCAAGCACCACAATCGCGGGCAGCAGCAGCCCCTGCGCTATCATCACGTCAGAGATATCCGCCTGACCGACGGCGGCAGCGCCTGCCGCGCCAAAGATAAACATCAGCGAGTTGCCGAGGAAAAAAGCGACCATCGCAATCAGTACGGCGCTTTTGGCATGACGCCCGAAGCGGACGAAGTCGGCGGTCAATGTACCGGCGCTGACAAACGAGCCCACCACCAGCGCCAGCGCGCTGGAAAAATCCAGCGGCGTCTGCGGCGCTATCGTTTTTAAATGCTCCAGCCCACCCACGCCGCTGACCGCCAGCCAGACGGAGTAGCTGCCCAGAATAACGATCGCGGGTACGGCAATGATAGACAAAATGGTCAACGCCGAGATGCCGAAAAAAATGGTCAGGGTCATCAGTAGACCCGAAACGGCAATCAGAATATTGGCATCAATGCCCGTCGCTTTACTGACCGGAATAGCGAACATCGCTACGCCAACGCCAACGCCAAACCAGCCTACCTGTGTGCCGCCTAGCAGCAGCGAGGGAAGCCATGATCCTTTAACGCCAAAGGAGTAACGTGCAAGGAGGTGGGTGGAGAGTCCGGTTTTTGCGCCGATGTAGCCAAGAAATGCAGTGTAGATACCGAGGAGGAGATTACCGAAGAGAACTGCGAGGAAGAAATCGTGATAGGTAAGACCGGTGCCGAGTGTCCCTCCGGTCCACATACTGGCGGAAAAAAACGTTAAACCCAACATGACAAACGTCAGTGGAATCACACCCTTCCGCGCCGCCAGAGGGACGGGGCCCTGGCTATAATTGTTGTCCTGCGACACAACGCCTCCATGAATTTTGCCCAAAAAATCCGCCGCATAATATACAGTTCTCAGAATAAAGCAAACGTTTTCGTGTGATATTTTTTTGATAATTATTCATGACATTAATGGTTCGCTAGTTTTTCTCCGTTGTCAGTGAACCACCGCGTGTGAGTTGAGTTTCCAGCATGGTTTGCGAACGAATAAGTTCGTCTGTGAGTAATTTTTCGTCGGGCAACTGCACTTTGTACTCGCTCGCCATGATGGTGTTTGGCAGGCCAGTCAGCGCGTAATGCGCTTCCCCCGCGCCTTTCCCTGCGCACAAAACCAGGCCGACTGGCGGGTTTTCTCCGGGCATTGTCCAGTGCTCTTTGGCATAGTTCAGGTACATATTCATCTGCCCGGCATCGCTATAGCTGAATTTGCCTACTTTCAGGTCAACGAGCAACAGGCAGCGCAAACGACGATGGAAGAACAGCAGATCGACGCGGAACCAGCTATCGTCTATGCGTAGTCGGCGTTGGCGGCCAACAAAAGCAAAATCGTCACCGAGCTCCAGCATAAAGTCCATCAGGTGGCTGAGCAGCGCGTCTTCGAGATCTGATTCGGAATACTCGTCCTTCAGGTTAAGAAATTCCAGAATGAACGGGTCGCGTATGGCTTGCTCCGGCAAAACGTTTGGCTCGGCGGGTGCAGGCTGCTGCAACATGGCGGATTTGTCGTGGGACAGTAGTGTTCGTTCGTAAAATTGAGTGGCGATTTGCCTGTCGAGCTGCCGTACGGACCAGCCGTTACGTAGCGTCTCTTTCTCGTAAAAAGTGCGGGCATCGGGATTTTTTACCGACAAGAGGCGGACATACGCCGACCAGGGGAGTGGGAAAGATTTAGCCAGTTGCGCCAAATGGAGAGATTCTCCAGACACTGTCTGGAGAATCTCAATTTTTTGAAAATAAAGATAAAACTTTTTAAATTGCCATAGATTACTGGCAGAAAAACCTCGTTTATATCTTTGGCTTAAATCCTGTGATAAACGATCAATTAGCTGTTCACCATAAGCAGCTCTGGCTTCACCGCCTTGTTCAAATTCAACAATGCGTCGACCCATTTCCCAATAGGTTGCTGTCATGATGGTGTTGATGCTGCGAACGGTTTGTGTCCGCGCTGTGTCCAGCAGTTGAACAATTCCGTTATGAATTTGCTGATATTCATCAGACTGTGGCGCTAAAGTTGGATTCGTCATGTCATCCCTTACGTGATAGTTTCATTGTGAAATTAGAACGCTATCAATACGCTTCAGGCGTAAACGGATCAATCTATGAACGGATTTTACATGGCATTACATCTCGATTTACGAGCGGGTTTCCAGAATCGGCAGGAGAGATATTGAGGAGAGGAATATCGGCTCCCCAGCCATCAGCCAAGGCAGTAAGCGGGGAGCCGGAAGGGTTATACTTCGAGGTAGTTCATAATCCCGTCAGCCGCTTTACGGCCTTCCGCAATCGCCGTCACCACCAGATCGGAACCGCGCACGATGTCGCCACCGGCGAAGATTTTCGGGTTGCTGGTCTGGAAAGCATTATCGCTGCGTTCCGGCGCGATAATTCGTCCCTGCGAGTCCAGTTCCACGCTGTGTTTCGCCAGCCATTCCATGCTGTGTGGACGAAAACCAAACGCCATCACCACCGCATCAGCCGGAACCACATGCTCGGAACCGGCGACGATCTCCGCCCGCCGACGGCCTTTGGCATCCGGTTCGCCCATTTCAGTGCGCACCATTTTTACGCCGCTCACTTTGCCGTTGGCATTGACTTCAATGCCCAGCGGTTGAACGTTAAACTGAAATTCGACACCTTCCTCGCGCGCGTTCTTCACTTCGCGTCTGGAACCCGGCATGTTCTCTTCATCACGACGATAAGCACAGGTTACGTGCGTTGCGCCCTGACGAATGGAGGTACGTACGCAGTCCATTGCGGTATCGCCGCCGCCCAGCACCACCACGCGCTTGCCTTCCATACTGACATATGGTTCGTCGCTGGT
The DNA here is from genome assembly GCF_017573605.1 of Salmonella sp. 32070601201500089SM. NCBI lineage: Bacteria > Pseudomonadati > Pseudomonadota > Gammaproteobacteria > Enterobacterales > Enterobacteriaceae > Salmonella > Salmonella sp. 32070601201500089SM. Next base: position 225,842 of record NZ_JAGETK010000006.1, on the reverse strand, counting down.
TTCGCCAAACCCCATGATCTGCTTCGTATTGGCGATCAGGAACGGCAAAGCGTCGAAAACCCCGTCCGCATCTTCATTTTCCAGCCCGCCGCGCATCGACTGATAGGTGCCGACGCCAAGGAATACCGCATCGTAATCTTTCAGCAGATCTTCAAGCTGTACATCACGACCCACTTCGGTATTAAGTTTGAACTCAATACCCATGCCGGTGAAGATCTCGCGACGGCGGGTCATCACCTCTTTTTCCAGTTTGAAAGCTGGAATACCGAAGGTCAGCAGGCCGCCGATTTCCGGATGGCGATCAAAAACCACCGCCTTCACGCCGTTGCGGGTCAGCACGTCGGCGCACGCCAGCCCTGCCGGACCTGCGCCGATAATCGCTACCCGTTTGTCCGTCTGGCGTACGCCGGTCATATCCGGGCGCCAGCCCATCTCAAACGCTTTATCGTTGATATAGCGCTCAATGTTACCGATGGTCACTGCGCCGAACTCATCGTGCAGCGTACAGGAGCCTTCGCACAGGCGGTCCTGCGGGCAGACGCGGCCACACACTTCCGGCAGGGTGTTGGTCTGGTGCGATAGCTCAGCCGCCTCAAAAATACGCCCTTCGTTAGCCAGTTTCAGCCAGTTCGGGATGTAGTTATGTACCGGACATTTCCACTCGCAGTAGGGGTTACCGCAGGACAAACAGCGATCCGCCTGGGCTTTCGCCTGACCTTCAGAAAACGGTTCGTAGATTTCAACAAACTCGATCTTACGGATCTTCAGCGGTTTCTTCGGCGGATCAACGCGCTGCAGGTCGATAAATTGATAAACATTCTGGCTCATTTCAATTCCTTACTGCGCCTGCACGCGCAATTCTGCCGCACTACGACTACGGTGGCCCAACAGGGCTTTGACATCGCTGGACTTGGGCTTAACTAACGCGAATTGGGTTGAGAAGCTTGACCACCTGGACAGGATCTCTTCGCCGCGTTGCGAACCAGTATGTTGCACGTGCTCGGTGATCAGGCCGCGCAGATGCTCTTCGTGGATAGCCAGCGAATCAACGTCCAGTACTTCTACCAGTTCCGGGTTCACGCGTTTACGGAATTCGCCATCTTCGTCCAGCACATAGGCGAAGCCGCCGGTCATCCCCGCGCCGAAGTTAACGCCGGTTTTACCCAGCACGCAGACGATGCCGCCGGTCATGTATTCACAGCCGTTGTCGCCGATGCCCTCTACTACGGTAATCGCCCCGGAGTTACGCACGCCGAAACGTTCGCCCGCGCGGCCCGCCGCGTACAGACGGCCACCGGTGGCTCCATACAGGCAGGTGTTGCCGATAATGCTGGCTTTATGACTGAGGAAGGCGGAACCTACCGGTGGTCTGATGGCGATCAAACCGCCTGCCATACCTTTACCGACATAGTCGTTGGCATCGCCAGTCAGATATAACTCCACGCCGCCCGCGTTCCACACGCCAAAGCTCTGGCCTGCGGTACCGCTGAAGTGCGCTTTAATCGGATCGGAAGCCAGCCCCTGATCGCCGTGGGTCTGTGCGATATAGCCGGAAAGCGACGCGCCGACGGAACGATCGGTGTTGCGGATATCAAACCAGAAGGTTTTGCTCTGGCGCTCATCAACAAACGGTTTTGCCTGCTGCAACAGCTGCGCGTTCAACACGCCGTTATCAAACGGTGGGTTGTTCTCGGTGCAGTACAGCGCTTTGCCAGGATGCGGCTCCGCAGTTTCCAGCAGACGAGACAGCTCCAGCTTCTGCTGCTTGGCGGTGAAGCCATCCAGCTCTTTGAGCAGGTCGGTGCGGCCAATCAGGTCAACGAGGCGGGTGACGCCCAGTTCAGCCATCAGCTCGCGGACTTCACGGGCGATAAATTCAAAGTAGTTGGTTACTTTGAACGGCAGGCCGTGATAGTGGTTCTTACGCAGTTTCTCATCCTGAGTCGCAACACCGGTTGCGCAGTTGTTCAGGTGGCAAATACGCAGGTATTTACAGCCCAGCGCGACCATCGGCCCGGTACCGAAGCCGAAGCTTTCCGCGCCGAGGATCGCCGCTTTAATGATGTCGACGCCCGTTTTCAGGCCGCCGTCCACCTGCAGACGAATCTTGTGACGCAGGCCGTTAGCGACCAGCGCCTGCTGCGTTTCGACCAGACCCAGCTCCCACGGACAGCCGGCGTATTTCACCGAAGACAGCGGGCTGGCGCCTGTGCCGCCGTCGTAGCCGGCGATGGTGATGAGGTCTGCATAGGCTTTTGCCACGCCGGTAGCGATGGTGCCGACGCCCGGTTCGGAAACCAGCTTCACGGAGATCATCGCTTTCGGGTTGACCTGTTTGAGGTCGAAAATCAGCTGCGCTAAGTCCTCGATAGAGTAAATATCGTGGTGCGGCGGCGGAGAAATCAGCGTCACGCCCGGTACGGAATAACGCAGTTTGGCAATGTATGGGGTGACTTTATCACCCGGCAATTGACCACCTTCGCCCGGTTTCGCGCCCTGAGCGACTTTAATCTGAATGACGTCGGCATTGACCAGGTACGCCGGGGTGACGCCAAAGCGACCGGAGGCTACCTGCTTGATGCGCGACACTTTGTTGGTGCCGTAACGCGCCGGGTCTTCGCCGCCTTCGCCGGAGTTGGAGTTGCCGCCGAGGCTGTTCATCGCTTCCGCCAGCGCTTCGTGCGCTTCCGGACTTAATGCGCCGATAGACATGGCTGCGGTATCAAAGCGTTTAAACAGCTCACTGGCGGGCTCAACCTCGTCGATAGTCACCGCCTCGCCGTCTGGATGTATCGCCAGCAGATCGCGCAGCGTTGCCGCCGGACGCTCATTGACCAGTTTGGCGTATTCCTGATAATCGCTGTACTCGCCGCTCTGTACCGCCTGTTGCAGGGTACGCACGACATCCGGGTTATAGGCGTGATATTCGCCGCCGTGGACGTACTTCAGCAGGCCGCCAGGGCTAATGGGTTTGCGCGCCAGCCAGGCGCGTTTGGAGAGATTCAGCAGATCCTGCTGGAAGTCATCAAAGCTCGCGCCGCCGATACGGCTGACCACGCCCTGGAAGCACAGGTTTACCACATCATCGTGCAGTCCGACCGCTTCAAACAGTTTGGAGCAGCGGTAAGAGGCAATGGTCGAAATGCCCATTTTGGACATAATCTTGTACAGCCCCTTGTTGATGCCGTTACGGTAGTTCTGCATCACGGTACGGTAGTTTTTGGCGATGGCCTGGGTATCAATCAGACGCCCCAGCGTTTCGTAGGCCAGGTACGGATAGATAGCCGTTGCGCCAAAGCCGAGCAGTACCGCAAAGTGATGCGGATCGCGGGCGCTTCCGGTTTCTACGATGATGTTGGCGTCGCAGCGCAGGCTTTGTTCTACCAGACGCGTTTGCACCGCGCCCACCGCCATCGGCGCGGGGACCGGCAGGCGATTCTTACCGATATTGCGATCCGAGAGGACCAGCAGCACGGTGCCGTTGCGCACCATCTGTTCCGCTTTATCGCACAGCGCCTTAACCGTCGCGTTCAGTGTGGTTTCGGTCACGTCGAAGGTGATATCCAGACGGTCAGCGCGATAATGCTCCTCTTTCATGGTGGTGAGCTGTTTGAAATCGGAGTACAGCAGAATTGGCGATTTAAAACTCAGGCGATGGGCCTGACCTTCCGCTTCGCAGAAGACGTTCATTTCGCGACCGATGCTGGTGGCGAGCGACATGACGTGCGCTTCACGCAGCGGGTCGATAGGCGGGTTAGTGACCTGCGCGAACTGCTGGCGGAAGTAGTCGTAAATAATACGCGGCTGGCTGGAGAGCACGGCAAAGGGGGTATCGTCGCCCATTGAACCGACGGCTTCCTGGCCGTTTTCGCCCAATACGCGGATAACCGAGTCCAGCTCTTCGGCGCTGTAGTTAAACTGTTTCTGATAGCTGGCGAGCAGGTCATCGTCCAGTTCGCGGCTACCAACTTCTTCATCAGGCAGCTCTTCAAACGGCACCAGGCGGCGGACGTTTTTCTCCATCCACTCTTTATATGGATGGCGGCTTTTCAGATCGTCATCGGTTTCCGCGGAATGCAGAATACGTCCGCCGCGGGTGTCGATCACCATCAGCTCGCCTGGGCCGACGCGGCCTTTCTCGACCACTTCATCCGGCTGATAGTCCCAGATACCGACTTCGGAGGCGCAGGTGATCAGCTTATCTTTGGTAATGACGTAGCGTGCCGGGCGCAGGCCGTTACGGTCAAGGTTACAGGCGGCGAAGCGCCCGTCGGACATCACGATGCCTGCCGGACCGTCCCACGGCTCCATATGCATGGAGTTAAAGTCAAAGAAGGCGCGCAGATCCTGGTCCATATCGGGGTTGTTCTGCCAGGCGGGCGGCACCAACAGGCGCATGGCGCGGATGATGTCCATCCCGCCTGCCAGCAGCAGTTCCAGCATGTTGTCCAGCGAGCTGGAATCCGAACCGGTTTCGTTAACAAACGGCGCAGCGGACTGTAAATCCGGGATCAGCGGCGTCTGGAATTTATAGGTACGGGCGCGCGCCCACTGGCGGTTGCCGGTGATAGTGTTAATCTCGCCGTTATGCGCCAGGTAGCGGAACGGCTGCGCCAGCGGCCAACGCGGCACGGTGTTAGTGGAAAAGCGCTGGTGGAACAGACAGATGGCCGATTCCAGACGCAGATCCGCAAGATCCAGGTAGAAACGCGGCAGATCCGCCGGCATACACAGACCTTTATAAATGTTGACCAGGTTCGACAGGCTGCATACGTAGAAATCCTTGTCGTTCTGCAGGCGTTTTTCAATGCGTCGGCGGGCGATAAACAGACGGCGCTCCATATCGCGCGGACGCCAGCCCGCCGGAGCGTTGACAAAAATCTGCTCAATACGCGGCAGAGAGGAGAGGGCGATTTCACCGAGCACGCCTTCATTGGTTGGCACATCGCGCCAGCCGACAATCGACAGGGTTTCCTGCTGTAATTCTTCTTCGACAATATGGCGTGACGCGGCGGCCAGTTCAGGATCTTTATTCAAAAAGATCATCCCGACGGCGTAGTTTTTGGCTAAGCGCCAGCCGCGCTCTTCGGCCACGATGCGAAAGAAACGGTCAGGTTTTTGTAACAGCAAGCCGCAACCGTCGCCGGTTTTACCGTCGGCAAGGATCGCGCCACGGTGCTGCATCCGGGCCAGCGCGTGTATGGCGGTACGCACTACCTTGTGGCTAGGTTCGCCTTCTATGTGGGCGATCAGGCCGAAACCACAGTTATCCTTCTCAAGGGATTTATCGTACAACATATCAGTGAACCTCCCCAGGCTCTACGGGACGCTCTCCCAACCGACGGCGCGCGGGCACAGCAAGAGCATGGCGACGGGGCTGGCGCATCATACGCTTACCTCGCATTCGCCCTCTTTGTGTCCTTTGCGCATTGGTAAATACGGTTAAGAGGGAATCTCAATTACTGCATAAATATGATGAGCAGACGGCTCATCCAGAAAGCTTCCAGCGGATCCCCAACTTATCGGGAATCCACACCCAGGTCAAATGGCAAACTGATTTATGCAAAAGTGTGCTGTAGCACAGATAACTTTTTGAATGTATTGAAATTAAAAGGTTTTTTATAGAGGGGCTGCTAATACGGAGCGGCAGAAAGCCTGTGATCTGTCTCACTATAAGAGCCGCTCGCCAGACGTTATCTGACCTTGTTTTTTCAAAAATCTTGGCATTTTATGCTGTTTTAAGCGTGAGCAGTATTGAATGCTACTGTTTTTATCGATGACCCAGCAAACGCTGAAAAAAGAGGGGAATATCAGGAAAAATCATCAGCGGGATTATGAATGAAATATCGTTTATTTTGCTTGATTATGCAACGGATAAAAGCCTTCCGGGACGATTGATCCAGGTCATCGCCAAAGGAGACTAAAAATGGCAGGCTTTGGCCTCTTTTTAAGAGGCGGTCTATCAGATTATGCAGTTACAGAAATTAGTCAATATGTTTGGTGGGGATCTTTTACGTCGGTATGGGCAAAAGGTTCATAAGCTGACGCTTCATGGCGGTTTTAGCTGCCCTAACCGCGACGGTACCATCGGGCGTGGCGGTTGCACCTTCTGTAATGTCTCCTCTTTTGCCGATGAGGCGCAGCAGCATCATTCGATTGCCGAGCAGCTTGCGCATCAGGCGCATCTGGTGAACCGCGCTAAACGTTATCTGGCCTATTTCCAGGCCTACACCAGCACCTTTGCGGAAGTGCAGGTGCTGCGTTCCATGTATCAACAGGCGGTCAGCCAGGCCAGTATCGTCGGGTTATGCGTCGGTACGCGTCCGGATTGTGTCCCGCAGGCAGTAGTAGATTTACTGTGTGAATATAAAGATCAAGGCTACGAGGTATGGCTGGAACTGGGATTGCAAACCGCGCACGATAAAACCCTGCACCGAATTAACCGCGGGCATGACTTCGCCTGCTATCAGCGTACCACCCGGATTGCCCGGGAGCGCGGGCTGAAAGTGTGTGCGCATCTGATTGTGGGGCTGCCGGGAGAAGGGCAGGCAGAATGCCTGCAAACCATGGAGCGTGTGGTGGAGACGGGCGTTGACGGTATTAAACTGCATCCGCTGCATATTGTGAAAGGCAGTACGATGGCCAAAGCCTGGGAAGCGGGGCGGCTGAACGGCATCGAACTGGACGACTACACGCTAACGGCAGGTGAGATGATTCGTCATACGCCGCCGGAGGTGATTTATCACCGAATTTCAGCCAGCGCTCGCCGTCCGACGCTGCTTGCCCCGCTGTGGTGCGAGAATCGCTGGACGGGGATGGTTGAGCTGGACAAATACCTGAATGAGCATGGCGTACAGGGCTCTGCGCTGGCCCGTCCCTGGATACCACCTGTAGCGTAGCGTGATGAGGGGCGCTACGCATATTTCGCACAATATTCAACGCGGTTCCCATAATTGGGTATTATGTGCGAAGTTGTGGTGAAGGAATCCTCTATGAAGCAAATTCGTATGCTGGCGCAATACTATGTCGACCTGATGATGAAATTGGGTCTGGTGCGCTTTTCCATGCTCCTGGCGTTGGCATTGGTGGTGCTGGCGATTGTCGTGCAGATGGCGGTGACCATGGTGCTGCATGGTCAGGTTGAAAGTATCGACGTTATTCGTTCCATCTTTTTTGGCCTGTTAATTACGCCCTGGGCGGTCTATTTCTTATCCGTTGTTGTTGAACAACTGGAAGAGTCAAGGCAGCGACTGTCGCGTCTGGTGCAAAAGCTGGAGGAGATGCGCGAGCGCGATCTCAAGCTTAACGTACAGTTGAAGGACAATATTGCCCAGCTTAATCAGGAAATTGCCGATCGCGAAAAAGCGGAAGCGGAGCTGCAAGAGACATTTGAACAGCTAAAAGTAGAAATTAAAGAGCGTGAAGAGGCGCAAATCCAGCTAGAACAGCAATCCTCTTTTTTGCGCTCCTTTCTGGACGCCTCGCCGGATTTGGTTTTTTATCGTAATGAGGATAAAGAATTTTCCGGCTGTAACCGCGCAATGGAATTGCTAACCGGCAAGAGCGAAAAACAGCTGGTGCATTTGAAGCCGGAAGATGTGTACTCTCCCGAAGCGGCGGAGAAAGTCATTGAAACCGATGAAAAAGTATTCCGCCATAACGTCTCCCTGACCTACGAACAGTGGCTGGATTACCCGGACGGACGAAAGGCCTGCTTTGAAATTCGTAAAGTGCCTTATTACGACCGTGTCGGTAAACGTCATGGCCTGATGGGATTTGGTCGTGATATTACCGAACGTAAGCGTTATCAGGACGCGCTGGAACGCGCCAGCCGCGACAAGACCACGTTTATCTCTACCATCAGTCATGAGCTGCGCACCCCGCTTAACGGCATCGTCGGTTTAAGCCGCATCCTGCTGGATACCGATCTTACCGCCGAACAGGAAAAATACCTTAAGACAATCCATGTCTCCGCCGTGACGTTAGGCAATATTTTCAATGATATCATTGATATGGATAAGATGGAGCGGCGTAAGGTTCAGCTTGATAACCAACCGGTTGATTTCACCAGCTTTATGGCCGATCTGGAAAACCTTTCCGGTTTGCAGGCGCAGCAAAAAGGGCTACGTTTTGTGCTTGAGCCGACGCTGCCGCTGCCGCACAAAGTCATTACCGACGGAACGCGTCTGCGCCAGATTTTATGGAATTTGATCAGCAATGCGGTGAAATTTACTCAGCAGGGCCAGGTGACGGTGCGGGCGCGCTATGATGAAGGCGACATGCTGCACTTTGAAGTGGAAGATTCCGGGATCGGCATTCCGCAGGATGAGCAGGATAAAATTTTCGCCATGTATTATCAGGTGAAAGACAGTCATGGCGGTAAACCGGCGACGGGTACCGGTATCGGGCTGGCGGTCTCCCGTCGGCTGGCGAAAAATATGGGCGGCGATATTACCGTTTCCAGTCTGCCGGGCAAAGGATCGACCTTTACGCTAACGGTTCATGCGCCAGCGGTGGCGGAAGAGGTGGAGGACGCCTTTGATGAAGACGACATGCCGCTGCCCGCGCTGCATGTTCTGCTGGTCGAAGATATTGAACTGAACGTGATCGTGGCGCGTTCGGTACTGGAAAAACTGGGGAACAGCGTGGATGTCGCGATGACCGGCAAGGCGGCGCTGGAGATGTTCGCGCCGGGCGAATATGACCTGGTCTTACTGGATATTCAACTACCGGATATGACGGGGCTGGATATTGCCAGAGAACTGACCCGTCGCCACACGCGGGAAGATTTACCGCCGCTGGTAGCGCTTACGGCTAACGTTCTGAAAGATAAAAAAGAGTATCTGGACGCTGGTATGGACGATGTGCTGAGTAAGCCGCTGTCGGTGCCGGCCTTAACCGCGATGATTAAAAAATTCTGGGATGCCACCGATAAAGAGGAGAGTACCGTGACGCCTGAAGAGAGCGATAAAGCGCAAGCGCTGCTGGATATCCCGATGCTGGAACAATACATCGAGTTGGTTGGGCCTAAATTGATCACCGACGGTCTCGCGGTGTTTGAAAAAATGATGCCTGGCTATTTAAGCGTGCTGGAGTCCAATCTGACGGCGCGTGACAAAAAAGGCGTCGTTGAGGAAGGGCATAAGATTAAAGGCGCCGCCGGTTCGGTAGGGCTGCGTCATCTGCAACAGCTTGGCCAGCAAATCCAGTCGCCGGATCTTCCCGCCTGGGAAGATAATGTCGCGGAATGGATTGAAGAGATGAAGCAGGAGTGGCAGCACGATGTCGCGGTGCTGAAAGCCTGGGTGGCAAACGCGGAAAAAAAATGACCCCGGTTTGACCGGGGTGCGCGAATACTGCGCCAACACCAGGGAAATCGTGGCTGCGCCGTGCTTATTATGATGATGTCAAAGGCGCAGTCCTGTTTTCAGGCCGCACGCAGTTAAGATAGCAAATCCTAAATGATTTGTTACATGAATCATTTAAATATGTGAAGCGTAGCATTTTAATCAAAATTATTAATGGGCTTGAGTCGGTTGCAGGAGGATGTTCACCATGAAAAAAATTGGCGTAGTGCTCAGCGGATGCGGCGTCTATGACGGCACCGAAATTCATGAGGCCGTTCTGACGCTGCTGGCCATTGCCCGCAGCGGCGCGCAGGCTGTCTGCTTCGCGCCGGATAAACCACAAGCGGATGTTATTAATCACCTGACCGGCGAAGCGATGGCGGAAACGCGTAACGTTCTGATTGAGGCGGCGCGTATTACGCGGGGCGATATTCGTCCCCTGTCCCAGGCTCAGCCAGAGGAGCTGGATGCGCTCATTGTGCCTGGTGGTTTCGGCGCGGCGAAGAACCTGAGTAATTTCGCCAGCCAGGGGAGCGAATGCCGGGTGGATAGCGATGTCGTCGCGCTGGCGAAGGCCATGCACCAGTCCGGCAAGCCGCTGGGATTCATCTGTATCGCGCCCGCAATGTTGCCGAAAATCTTTGACTTCCCGCTACGTCTGACAATAGGGACGGATATTGATACCGCTGAAGTACTTGAAGAGATGGGCGCCGAACACGTACCTTGCCCGGTTGATGATATCGTTGTGGACGAGGATAACAAGGTCGTGACCACCCCTGCCTATATGCTGGCGCAGGATATCGCCCAGGCGGCAAGCGGCATTGATAAATTAGTGTCGCGCGTGCTGGTTCTGGCGGAATGAGCAAACGACGCATCGCGCCGTTAACGTTTTTGCGCCGTCTACTTTTACGTATCCTTGCTGCGCTCGCCGTCTTTTGGGGCGGCGGCATTGCGCTGTTTAGCGTGGTTCCGGTGCCTTTTTCGGCGGTGATGGCGGAACGGCAGATTAGCGCCTGGCTCGGCGGAGAGTTCGGTTATGTGGCGCATTCTGACTGGGTCAGTATGGCGGATATCTCGCCGTGGATGGGGCTGGCGGTAATTGCGGCGGAAGACCAGAAGTTCCCTGAGCACTGGGGCTTTGATGTTCCGGCGATTGAAAAAGCGCTGGCGCATAATGAGCGGAATGAGAGCCGTATTCGCGGCGCCTCTACGCTTTCGCAGCAAACGGCGAAAAATCTCTTTTTATGGGATGGACGCAGTTGGGTGCGCAAAGGTCTGGAGGCCGGGCTAACGCTGGGCATTGAAACTGTCTGGAGCAAAAAGCGCATTCTCACGGTTTATCTGAATATCGCGGAGTTTGGCGATGGTATTTTCGGCGTGGAGGCTGCGGCACAACGGTATTTTCATAAACCTGCCAGTCGCTTGAGTGTGTCTGAAGCCGCGTTGCTGGCGGCGGTATTGCCAAATCCGTTACGCTATAAGGCGAATGCGCCGTCTGGCTATGTGCGTAGCCGGCAGGCGTGGATTATGCGCCAGATGCGACAACTGGGCGGGGAATCTTTTATGACGCGCAAACAGCTTAATTAATTTTGCCGATTGGCGGCGCGAACGCCTTATCCGGCCTGCGATCTGTGTCGTCCAGGCCTGATAAGCACAGGCCATTAAGCTTCGTGAGAAGTAAGCGCCAGCCGTTTCTTGTCTTTTGGCTGCGCGCCCCTCTCCAGGGCAACGGCCAGCGCAGGCTGGGCGATAAACCGCTGCCACACTCTCTCCAGTTTGCGTTCACAGCACCATGTTGACCAGGTCGCCAGCGGGATAAAGGTACTTTCCCCCAGATTGTCGCAAACCACCGGAACCACTTCTGACTCGCTGATACGCTGGCACAGGATGTTTTGCGGCTTCAGCGACATCGTCACAATATGGTTATCCAGCAGGTAACGTTTCAGTTTTTTCAGTAGCCGCCGCAGGACAGCGACATCCTCTTCATAACGACATTGCGCGGCGAACTCGGTCAGGGTAATAGAGGGCGCGCCGTTGAAATCGGTAATCATGTCGTAGACATAGCCAGTGCCGCAATCGGTTTCTACCGTGCCGTAATAACGGGGGATAGCGCTCCAGTCTGTCAGGTAGCGGGACAGATGCGCATAGTAGCTCAGTTCACGCCGAATCTCTTTATCACCGCCGTGGTCACGGTTGTAAATGACTTTTATGCAACGCCGGGCATTATCCGGATGCGTATAGCATTTACGATGTCGACCAGCGCCCAGCGGAGTCTGTTTCGATAAGAGGATCATGGCAAGTCCTGGAAAAATTTATTCACATAAATTTAGTATGGACAAAGAGCTTAAACAAAACCTAAACGAAATTTTTTAAGGTTTTCTTAATGTTTTTATGCATAGGTAAAGCGCACGAAATGTACAAATCTTACGAAAGGGCGGGGCTGCGGGACAAGAGGCAGGCAGGCGTAACACGCCCGGTTTTGGGGGGACTGTCATCAAATACCGGGACGGCGTTGGGGGAAATAGGGTATAGAGGGGGAGGTTTAGTCTTCGTCAAAGCCGGAATTGAACAGCGCGATAACCGCCGCCAGCGCTTCAACTTCTTGCGGGCCGGTGGCTTCAATTTCGATCTGACGCCCTTTGGCGGAGTCGAGCATTAACAGCGCGATGACGCTGTTTGCTTCCGCTTCGGTGCCTTCGTCATTGCGTAATAGCACCTCGGCGTCAAACCCCTGCATCAGTTCGAAAAGCTTCATGGCAGGCCGGGCATGCATGCCCAGCTTATTGGTGACTTCAACTGTTTGCTTTACGGTCATGTTTTGCGTTTTTCCAGCGTGCGATGGCGAGACTGGACATTTTTACCGCGCGAGCGGAAGTAGTCTGCCAGCTGTTCTGCAATATACACCGAACGGTGTTTCCCGCCGGTACAACCGATAGCGACGGTAAGGTAGCTGCGGTTGTTGGTCTCCAGCATCGGTAACCATAGCTCAAGATAGCTGCGAGTCTGATAGATAAAATTGTGAACTTCTGTGTGTCGGTCAAGAAACGCGGCTACCGGCTTATCAAGCCCGGTCATGGGGCGCAGTTTTGGATCCCAGTGCGGGTTGGGCAGAAAGCGGACATCAAACACATAGTCCGCATCAATCGGGATACCATGTTTAAAGCCGAAGGACTCAAATACCATCGTCAGTTCACGCTCGCGTTTGCCCAACAGCCGGGTACGCAGCATCTCCGCCAGCTCATGGACGGACATTTCTGAAGTGTCGACGATCAGATCCGCACGTGAGCGTAACGGCTCCAGCAAGTCACTCTCTTTATCGATCGCACTCTCTAAAGAAAGATTTTTGCTGGAAAGCGGATGCAAACGGCGCGTGTCGCTGTAGCGGCGAATCAAGGTATTGCGGTCGGCATCAAGAAACAGCAATTGCGGCGAGAAAGCGCCAGGCAGATTATTCATCGCCTGTTCAAAAATCTCAGGTGATTCAGGCATATTGCGCACATCAATGCTGACGGCGGCGGAAATCTGGCGATCGGCCAGCGTTCGCGCCAGATCGGGCAACAGCACGACGGGGAGGTTATCCACGCAGTAAAATCCCATATCTTCCAGCGCGCGCAGAGCGACAGATTTACCTGATCCGGAACGCCCGCTGACGATCATCAGTACCATGTACCGTTTCTCCTCACAACGACAGAAAGAAATGCCATTGAGTTGTTATGCCTCATTCTGCTCACCTTCGGTGTCAGTAATGATTTGATACAGCTCTTCATCATTCAGCGCCGCGCGCAGGCGGCGGCAGATCGTTTTATCCGCCAGACGTTTCGCCACCAGCGACAGCGTGTGCAGATGCGTTTTAGTTTGATCGGCGGGCACCAGCAGGGCGAAGAGGAGATCGACCGGCTGGTTATCGATGGCGTCGAACGCGATCGGCGTTTCGAGCTGAACGAACACGCCGACGGCGCGTAAGGTATCTTCTTCCAGTTTCCCGTGCGGGATGGCGATACCATTACCAATACCGGTACTGCCCATTTTTTCGCGTGTCAGAATGGCTTCAAACACGACCTGAGGAGGTAAACTGAGCTGTTTTGCCGCCAGTTCGCTGATGATTTCCAGCGCGCGTTTCTTACTCTGACAATGAACGCCGCTACGCGTACACTCCTGGTTAAGTACACTGCTCAGTTGTAGAGTCGTATCGTTATTTATCATAATTTCACCTAAGAACCTGTCCTGTCAGGTTGATGGCCAGGTTCGGAGCGCTAACTGTACAAATGGCCCGTTGTGTCACACAACAGGCCGTCCTGCACTGGCTAACTGCCCGGACAATTAGTGTTGTTTCAGTTTATCTTTATGCCTGGTTAACTGCCTTGCCAGTTTATCAATCAAGCCGTCAATGGCGGCATACATATCCTGGCCTTCCGCGCTGGCGTGAATTTCGCCGCCGTTAACGTGTAGCGTCGCATCCGAGATATGCGTGACCTTCTCCACTTTCAACACCACGTATACCTGATTAATCCGCTCAAAATACTGTTCAAGTTTGGCGAATTTTGTCGTCACAAATTCACGCAGGGCTTCAGTAATTTCGACATTATGTCCGGTGATATTGAGCTGCATAGTGTCTTCCTTATCGGTTGGGTCAAACCAGCTGTTTGCGTTGGTTTGACGGCGGAATGGATAAAGACTCTCGGTACTTCGCAACAGTGCGGCGCGCCACCATGATACCTTGTTCTGACAGCAGAGAGGTTAACTTGCTGTCGCTCAGCGGTTTCGCGGGGTTTTCCGCCGCAATTAACTTCTTCACCAGCGCGCGAATCGCGGTGGAAGAGGCTTCGCCTCCGCCTTCGGTATTGACGTGGCTGGAAAAGAAATATTTGAGTTCAAAAATACCGCGCGGGCTGTGCAAATACTTCTGCGTGGTCACGCGGGATATAGTGGATTCGTGCATCTCGACGGCCTGGGCGATATCCGCCAGTACCATCGGTTTCATATATTCTTCGCCCTGTTCAAAAAAGGCTTGCTGTTGCTCGACGATGCAGCGACTGACGCGCAGCAGCGTGTCGTTGCGGCTTTCAAGGCTTTTTATCAGCCATTTCGCATCCTGTAAATTACTGCGGATGAACTGGCTGTCGGCATCGTTGCGCGCGCTATTGCACATGGCGGCATAGTGCTGGTTAATCTGTAAACGGGGAATACTGTCGCTATTAAGCTCCACCGTCCAGCGACCGTTATGCTTGCGTACCAGCACATCCGGGATAACGTACTCCGGCTCGCCGGTCTGGATCGATTGACCGGGTCTGGGATCGAGCGACTGAATCAGGTTTACCGCCTCTTTCAGCACCTCTTCTTTCAGTCGGGTAACGCGCATCAACGTGCGGAAATCGTGGTTGGCCAGCAGATCAAGGTGATCGCAGATAATAAGCCGCGCCTCTTCCAGCCACGGCGTGGATTTGTCGAATTGTGAAAGCTGGATCAGCAGACAGTCGCGAAGATCTTTTGCCGCGACGCCTACCGGATCAAAACGCTGAATGCGCTTCAGGACGGCTTCAACCTCATCGAGATCCACCTCTACATCGCCCATGCTTTCGCGAATTTCGTCCAGGGATACGGTGAGATAGCCGGTATCATCTACCGCGTCGACAATGGATGTCGCAATAGCGCGATCGGTGTCCGAGAAGGGCGTTAGCTCAACCTGCCACATCAGATAATCCTGCAACGACTGCGTCGTTTCGCCCTGATAGACGGGCAGCTCATCGTCGATATAATCGCCGCTGGGGCCGGACGGCGTCCCGGCGGTGTAAATTTCATCCCAACTGGCGTCAAGCGGCAGCTCTTCCGGCATCTCTTTTTGTTCGAGCGCGTCGGCGGTATCGAGAGGATCGTTATCCTGAGGTTGCTGAGTGTCGATTTCGTCATGAAGATCGGTTTGCTCAAGCAGCGGGTTATTTTCCAGCGCTTGCTGGAGTTCCTGCTGAAGTTCCAGCGTAGACAACTGCAACAGACGGATGGCCTGTTGTAGCTGAGGCGTCATCGCCAGTTGTTGGCTAAGCCTGAGTTGCAAACCTTGCTTCATATTCAGAGTCGTTTTCTCCCGCTAGAGCAGCATAGCCCTCTACCCTATCAGAGTCTGAAGTCTTCCCCAAGATATACACGCTTAACGTGTTCGTCTTGCAGGATTTCTGTCGGCGTACCGTGGGCAATAAGGTGGCCCTGGCTCACGATATAGGCACGTTCACAGACTGCCAGCGTCTCACGGACGTTATGGTCGGTGATCAGCACGCCGAGCCCGCTATCGCGCAGATGCTCGATAATGCGTTTGATGTCGATAACGGAAATCGGGTCAACGCCGGCAAAGGGTTCATCCAGCAGGATAAATTTGGGATTAGCGGCCAACGCGCGGGCTATTTCTACACGACGGCGTTCACCACCGGACAGCGCCTGTCCCATGCTGTCGCGCAGATGCTCGATATGAAACTCTTCCATCAGCTCGTTGGCGCGGTCTTCTCGCTGTTCTGCGGTCAAATCGTCACGAATTTGCAGTACCGCCATCAGGTTATCAAATACGCTGAGACGGCGGAAAATAGAGGCTTCCTGCGGCAAATAGCCGATACCGCGGCGCGCGCGCGCGTGCAGCGGCAGCAGACTGATATCTTCATCATCAATGATGATATTGCCCGCGTCACGCGGCACGATACCGACGACCATATAAAAGGTGGTGGTTTTACCCGCGCCGTTTGGACCGAGCAGCCCGACAATCTCCCCGGAGTTAACGGTCAGACTGACATCTTCCACTACGCGACGGCCTTTATAGGCCTTCGCCAGATTCTTTGCAGTTAATGTTGCCATAACGAATTAGTTACTCTTCTTTTGCGCCGGAGTCTGGCCTTTGTTTTTGTCTTGCAACTGCGACGGCACCAGAACGGTAGTGACGCGCTTGCCTTTCTCGCTGAAGGCCTGCATTTTCTGCTCTTTCACCAGGTAGGTGATTTTGTCGCCGGTAATGTTGCTGTCAAGCTGCTCCAGATAAGCGTTGCCGGTTAGCACCACAAAATCTTTCGCCAGCTCGTAATGCATATGGGAAGCGTGGCCTTTCACCGGCTTACCGTTGTCCTGCATCTGGTAGAAGGTGGCCGGATTGCCGTAACCGTCGATCACCTCTTTCCCCTGTTCGCCGCCAGGGCGGGTAACCACGACTTTATCGGCGTTGATCTTAATCGTGCCTTGGGTCATCACCACGTTGCCCGTAAAGGTCACGACGTTGCCTTGCATATCCAGCGACTGTTGATCCGAGTCAATATGAATAGGCTGTTCGGTATCGCCCGTGACGGCGAAAGCCGGAATGCTGGCGGCCAGCAGCGAGCCGGCAAGCATAAGATTAAGGCTGAGTTTGTTTGTTTTGAATTTCATAAGAGGTTCTAACCTTTTCAATCAGCTCGGCGTTCTTGCTGCGTAAGTTACCGCGCATTTTCAGTCCGCTGGAGTTAAATGTTGTGCCGTATAACGTCACCAGATCGTTCGAGGTAACATCCTGCGTCACCAGATTAATCTGCGCGTTATCGGTGGTAATTCTGCGTAATTGAGCGTCAGGCACCAGGGCGTTGACTTCAACATGGCCATACAGATAGAGCATCCGATCGTTAGTCAATTTGGCTTTATCGGCCTTGATCGACCATGTCGGCACCTTATCCTTATCAAAGGTGGTTAATACCGGTTGCGTAAACCATGAGACCGCCTGATCGGAAAAATATTCAACGTGCTGCGCAATCAGACGATAGCTCAACGCGCCTTCCGGACTGTACACGACGGTATCCGTATGCTCGCTTTTATACGTGGGATCGTTGCTGTTGACCATCACGGCAGCAGGATCGTCTTTATCCGCCAGATTGATACCAATCAGTACCAGAATGGCCAGCGACAGTAGAATGATAACCCAACGTCTGGTTTTACTCATATCGATTGCCCTTTGGCCTCATCCAGCTTGCCCTGCGCCAGCAGCAGCAAATCGCACACCTCACGTACCGCGCCGCGCCCGCCGGCAATGTGCGTCACATAGTCAGCGCGGGGGATCAGCAGCGGATGCGCATCCGCAACGGCAACGCTTAACCCCACTTTTTCCATCACTGGCCAGTCAATCAGATCATCGCCGACATAGGCAACATTTTCCGGCGCAATGGCCAGTTTTTCCAGCAGATCGCTAAAGGCGATCAGCTTATTCGACTGTCCCTGATAAAGATGGACAATCCCCAGCGTGGCGCAGCGATCTTCTACAAGTTTAGCCTTTCGTCCGGTAATAATGGCAACCTCGATATTGGAGGTCAAAGCACAGCGAATACCATAGCCGTCACGAACGTTGAAAGCCTTCAGCTCTTCGCCGTTATTGCCCATATAAATCAGGCCGTCAGACAATACGCCATCCACGTCCAGGATGAGCAGGCGGATATTCTCCGCTTTGGTCATGACATGGGTGCTGACGGGGCCATAACAGGTCGCAAGCGACGCACCTGCTTTACTCATCGTTAATTATCCTTGAGTTTCTACACGACGCCTGCACGCAGGAGATCATGCATATGTAACACACCGAGTAACTGGTCGCCATCAGCAACCAGTACGGAGGTGATATGGCGGGACTGCATTAAATTCAGCGCATCGACAGCGAGAATACCGGGACGCACGCGAATGCCCCCTGGCGTCATCACCTCGGCGATCCCCAACTGGCGCATATCGCCGCCCATATCGAACACGCGACGTAAATCGCCGTCGGTGAAGATACCGTCGATCTTCATGGATTCATCGCAAATGACGGTCATACCGAGATTTTTACGCGTAATTTCTAACAGCGCATCACGCAGGGTGGCATGTTTATTAACATGCGGGATTTCATCGCCAGTATGCATAATATCGCTTACGCGCAGCAGTAGCTTACGTCCCAGCGCGCCGCCAGGATGCGACAGAGCGAAATCCTCGGCGGTAAAGCCGCGCGCTTTTAACAATGCCACGGCGAGCGCGTCGCCCATCACCAGCGTTGCGGTGGTACTACTGGTAGGCGCCAGTCCTAACGGACACGCTTCTTTGGGCACTTTAACACACAGATGCACATCTGCCGCACGCGCCATGCTGCTTTCCGGTCGCCCGGTAATGCAAATTAACGGTACGTGCAGACGTTTAAGCACCGGTATTAGCGCCGCGATCTCGCTGGATTCGCCGGAGTTGGAGATAGCGATAACCACATCCTGCGGCGTAACCATCCCCAAATCGCCGTGCGCGGCTTCGCCCGGATGTACAAAAAAGGAAGAGGTGCCGGTACTGGCGAACGTGGCGGCCATTTTCCGTCCGATATGGCCGGATTTCCCCATCCCCATGACCACCACTTTTCCGGTGCAGTTGAACATTTTTTCACAGGCCAGCGTGAAATGCTGGTTGATATATTGATCAAGCTCCGCCAGGCCTTCACGTTCAATTTCCAGGACCTCTTTGCCTGCCTGCTGAAAGTCAAACCCCGGTTGCAACGCTAAATGCGACATAATCCGTTTCCAGTTATCCAACAAGAAGTGGCGATAGCCAATAGAGCATCGCCAGCCATACGATAAACCCGCCGGTCAGCAGTATACCTGCGCCCCGACCAATCTGGCGCGGATGCCGCCAGCAAAGTAAAGCGAAAACCACGCTAACCAGCAACATCACGCTATAATCTCGCCCAAACGCCAGCGCGTTGATCTCCCCCGGCGCGATCAGCGCAGGCAGTCCCAGCACGATGGCGAGATTAAAAATATTGGCGCCAATGAGATTACCAACGGCAATATCATTTTCGCCTTTTCGCACGCCGGCAATCGCTGTCGCCAGCTCTGGCAGACTGGTGCCGACAGCGATGACTGTCAGACCGAGCGTTAATTCACTCATGGCGAAATAGTTCGCCAGCACCGTAGCGTTATCGATTACCATGCGCGTCGCCATCGGCATGATGACCAGCGCAATGCCCAGCCATAAGAACGCGACGGGGAGCCCGCCTTCGCGCGGTAGCTCCGCCAGTTGTTCGCGGGTGAGGCTGTCATTCCCCTGGCGTTCGGCCAGACGCGCGATTTTAACAATGAATAACAGCCATAGCACAGCCAGAAGCAGGAGAAAGATACCATCACTGCGACTTAACTGTCCGTCATGCAGTACGGAACCGGCTACCACGCTAACAAATAACATTAATGGCAATTCGCGACGTAGAACATCGGAATGCACGGTAAATGGACGAACCAGCGCCGCCAGCCCTAAGATCAGCAAAATATTGGTGATGTTAGAACCGAGCGCCGCGCCGACGGCCAAATCGAGCTGACCGTGTAGCGATGCGGCGGCCGACACAATAATTTCCGGCAGCGAGGTGCCGATACTCACGACCGTCATCCCGATGATCAGCGGGGGAATACCGAATGTACGGCATAAAATAGAGGCCGCAAACACCAGACGATCGGCGCCGTAGGCCACCAGAAGCAAACCAATTATGAGTAGCGCCATCGCTAAAAGCATCTAAAGTCCTTTCTTCAGGTATACTCGCCGGTCCCCTGGAAGGGATATCTGGAAGCCGTAACGAAGTCCTAATTTTGACTTTATGCGGCTAAAAAGTAAAACGAATGCCAGCTTTCGCTAACCCTGTCAGTTAATATTCTGTAATTATGTCGAACCCATGGTTAAATTCAGCGCCATGGTTACCTCAACAAGGCAATACGAAGGATGAATCAATGGGTCAGTCTGCGGCCAATTTAGTCGATATGCGCGACGTCAGCTTTTCCCGTGGCGAACGCTGCATTTTCGATAATATTTCCCTGACGGTGCCGCGCGGGAAGATCACGGCGATCATGGGGCCGTCGGGCATCGGTAAAACCACGCTGTTGCGCCTGATTGGCGGACAGATCCCGCCGGATAAGGGCGAGATCTTATTTGATGGCGAGAATGTGCCGGCCATGTCCCGTTCGCGGCTCTACACCGTCCGCAAACGTATGAGTATGCTGTTTCAGTCGGGAGCGCTGTTTACCGACATGAACGTGTTTGACAATGTGGCCTATCCGCTACGGGAGCACACCAATTTACCCGCGCCGCTGCTAAAAAGCGTCGTGATGATGAAACTGGAAGCTGTCGGGCTGCGCGGCGCGGCAAAACTGATGCCTTCCGAGCTCTCCGGTGGGATGGCGCGCCGCGCCGCGTTGGCGCGCGCCATCGCTCTGGAACCGGATCTCATCATGTTCGATGAGCCGTTTGTCGGCCAGGACCCGATTACCATGGGCGTTCTGGTGAAGCTGATTTCAGAATTGAACAGCGCGCTGGGCGTGACCTGCGTGGTGGTCTCGCATGATGTGCCAGAGGTGCTCAGTATTGCTGATCACGCCTGGATCATGGCGGACAAAAAAATCGTCGCTCACGGTAGCGCTCAGGCGTTGCAGGAGAATACGGACCCGCGCGTGCGTCAGTTCCTTGACGGCATTGCCGACGGGCCGGTTCCGTTCCGCTATCCGGCGGGCGACTATCACCTTGATTTACTCGAAACAGGGAGTTAAGCCACTCATGCTGTTAAATGCGCTGGCAGCACTCGGACACAGCGGGATCAAAACCGTCAGGACGTTCGGGCGCGCCGGGTTAATGTTATTCAATGCGATTATCGGTAAGCCGGAGTTTCGCAAACATGCGCCGCTGCTGGTGCGCCAGCTTTATAATGTGGGCGTCTTGTCGATGCTTATCATTATTGTCTCCGGCGTATTCATCGGTATGGTGCTGGGGCTGCAAGGCTATCTGGTTCTGACCACTTACAGCGCGGAGACCAGTCTTGGCATGTTAGTGGCGCTTTCGCTGCTGCGCGAGCTGGGGCCGGTGGTCGCGGCGTTGCTGTTTGCCGGGCGGGCCGGGTCGGCGTTGACGGCGGAAATCGGCCTGATGCGGGCGACGGAGCAGCTCTCCAGTATGGAGATGATGGCGGTCGATCCATTGCGCCGGGTGATTTCGCCGCGCTTTTGGGCGGGCGTGATTTCATTGCCGCTACTGACCATTATCTTTGTGGCGGTCGGTATCTGGGGCGGCTCGCTGGTCGGCGTAAGCTGGAAGGGAATCGACGCCGGGTTCTTCTGGTCCGCGATGCAGAATGCCGTCGACTGGCGTATGGACCTGGTGAACTGTCTGATAAAGAGCGTGGTGTTCGCCATTACGGTAACATGGATTGCGTTATTCAACGGTTATGACGCAATACCGACTTCTGCCGGGATTAGCCGGGCAACGACGCGTACCGTGGTTCACGCATCGTTGGCCGTTCTGGGGCTGGATTTTGTGCTGACCGCACTGATGTTTGGGAATTGAGTTCATGCAAACGAAAAAAAATGAAATTTGGGTAGGCGTTTTTTTGCTGGTAGCGTTGCTGGCGGCGCTGTTTGTTTGCCTGAAGGCGGCAAATGTGACCTCTATGCGCACGGAGCCGACCTATAAGGTTTATGCGACCTTCGATAACATCGGCGGTCTGAAAGTGCGTTCCCCGGTACGCATCGGCGGGGTGGTTGTCGGGCGGGTTGAAGATATCTCGCTTGATCCGAAAACATACCTGCCGCGTGTAACGCTCGACATCGAAGAGCGTTATAACCATATTCCCGATACCAGCTCGTTGAGTATTCGAACTTCCGGACTGCTGGGGGAGCAATATCTGGCATTAAACGTCGGTTTTGAAGATCCTGAGCTGGGAACGTCTATCCTCAAAGATGGGAGTACGATTCAGGACACCAAGTCTGCAATGGTGCTGGAAGATATGATTGGCCAGTTCCTTTATAACAGCAAAGGCGACGACAATAAGAATTCTGGCGATGCGCCAGCCGCAACGGAAGGTCATACTGAAGCCACAACGCCCGCGGGCGAAACGAAATAATCTCAGGAGAATTGAGGCATGTTTAAACGACTGATGATGGTGGCCCTGCTGGTCATTGCGCCATTAAGCGCAGCAACGGCAGCGGATCAGAGCAATCCTTATAAACTGATGAACGAGGCGGCGCAGAAAACTTTTGATCGCCTGAAAAACGAACAGCCGAAAATTCGTGCCAATCCGGATTACCTGCGAGACGTTGTTGATCAGGAACTTCTGCCGTACGTGCAGGTAAAATATGCCGGCGCGCTGGTGTTGGGCCGCTACTACAAAGAGGCGACCCCGGCGCAGCGTGAAGCCTATTTTGCAGCGTTTCGCGAATACCTGAAACAGGCATACGGTCAGGCGCTGGCGATGTACCACGGTCAGACTTACCAGATAGCGCCTGAGCAACCGCTGGGCGATGCGACCATTGTGCCTATCCGTGTAACGATTATCGATCCCAACGGTCGTCCGCCGGTACGCCTGGATTTCCAGTGGCGAAAAAACACCCAGACCGGCAACTGGCAGGCGTATGACATGATTGCGGAAGGCGTCAGCATGATCACCACCAAGCAAAATGAGTGGAGCGACCTGCTGCGTACTAAAGGCATCGACGGCCTGACCGCACAACTGAAATCTATCTCTCAACAGAAAATTACTTTGGACGAGAAACAGTAATGACGCCGCAACTCACCTGGACGCGTGAGGCGGACACTCTGGTGCTGGCGGGAGAGCTGGATCAGGACGTGTTGGCGCCGCTATGGGACGCGCGCGTAGAAGCGATGAATGGCGTTACCCGTATCGACCTGAGCCAGATCTCCAGGGTAGATACGGGGGGACTGGCGCTGCTGGCGCACCTTGTGAACCAGGCAAAAAAGCAGGGCAATGCCGTGTCGCTGTCTGGCGTTAACGACAAGGTTTACGCGCTGGCGCAATTATATAACTTGCCCGAAGACGTACTTCCCCATATGTAATGAATGCCGGATGGTTTATCCGGCCTACACTTCGCATGATCCCCGTAGGCCGGATAAGTTGCGTTAGCAGCACCATCCGGCACTTTTACCGCGCTGATTTATCAGCGTAATCTTTTGCTTATTTAAGACGGCGCGACTTTGCTCTAAGATGTTGGGCTGTTTTCACTATTTGACGAATAAAGAACCCATGGAAAATCATGAAATTCAGAGTGTGCTGATGAATGCCCTCTCCCTCCAGGAAGTCCACGTCTCCGGCGATGGCAGTCACTTTCAGGTTATTGCCGTGGGCGAGATGTTTGACGGCATGAGCCGGGTCAAGAAACAGCAAACGGTCTATGGGCCGCTAATGGAGTACATTGCGGACAACCGTATCCATGCCGTATCGATCAAAGCATATACCCCGGCGGAATGGGCGCGCGATCGTAAACTTAACGGATTTTAAGCTACGGGTAACCTGCCGGTAGCGGAGATGAATGCTTAACTGAGAATACAATAATGGATAAATTTCGTGTACAGGGGCCAACGACGCTCCAGGGCGAAGTCACAATTTCCGGCGCCAAAAACGCCGCGCTGCCGATCCTGTTCGCCGCTCTGCTGGCAGAAGAACCGGTAGAGATCCAAAACGTTCCAAAACTGAAAGACGTGGATACGTCGATGAAGCTCCTGAGCCAATTAGGCGCGAAAGTGGAACGCAATGGATCGGTACACATTGACGCCAGCCAGGTGAACGTGTTCTGCGCGCCTTATGATCTGGTTAAGACCATGCGCGCCTCGATATGGGCGCTGGGGCCGCTGGTTGCCCGTTTTGGTCAGGGACAAGTCTCTCTGCCGGGGGGCTGTACTATCGGCGCGCGTCCGGTTGATCTGCATATTACCGGTCTGGAACAACTGGGTGCGACCATCAAGCTGGAAGAGGGCTACGTAAAGGCCTCCGTAGAAGGGCGTCTTAAAGGGGCGCATATCGTGATGGATAAGGTCAGCGTCGGCGCGACCGTCACCATTATGTGCGCCGCTACGCTGGCGGAAGGGACGACCATCATTGAAAACGCCGCGCGCGAGCCGGAAATTGTCGACACCGCTAACTTCCTGGTTACGCTGGGGGCGAAGATCGCCGGGCAGGGCACCGATCGTATTACGATCGAGGGTGTAGAGCGTCTGGGCGGCGGCGTTTATCGTGTGCTGCCGGATCGTATCGAAACGGGGACTTTCCTGGTGGCGGCAGCGATCTCTCGCGGCAAAATCCTCTGCCGTAACGCGCAACCGGACACTCTGGACGCGGTACTGGCGAAACTGCGCGATGCTGGCGCGGATATCGAAGTGGGCGAGGACTGGATTAGTCTGGACATGCACGGCAAACGACCGAAGGCGGTCAATGTCCGTACCGCGCCGCACCCGGCATTCCCGACCGATATGCAGGCGCAGTTCACGTTGCTGAACCTGGTGGCGGAAGGGACGGGCTTTATCACTGAAACCGTCTTTGAAAACCGCTTTATGCACGTGCCTGAACTCAGCCGCATGGGCGCGCGTGCGGAAATTGAAAGCAATACCGTCATATGCCATGGCGTAGAAACGCTCTCTGGCGCCCAGGTCATGGCGACAGATCTGCGGGCATCTGCGAGCCTGGTGCTGGCGGGCTGTATTGCGGAAGGCACGACGATTGTGGATCGCATTTATCACATCGATCGCGGTTATGAGCGCATCGAAGACAAACTGCGCGCGCTAGGCGCGAATATTGAACGCGTGAAAGGCGAATAACCTTCTGTACGCTGAATAACCCCCGCGAACGCGATGCGGGGGTTGTTTTACAGGCACTTACTCTACATTCTGTTTGTTTTTATTACGCGCTCTCATAAGCCGCGTTCTGTCGATAAACTCATGCGTGCGCGGATCGTGATAACGCGATGGCCAAATAACCCAGGGTTCCGTTCCCAATGCTTTCGCGATAATCAACTCTCCTTTCGGCCATGGGCGCGTTAATGCATTGGCCAGCGTGGATGAACTCAATCCATTCCGACGTGACTCAGCGGCCATTGAAGTCCCTTTTTTACGTAGTCCGGCAATGATATCGGCCGGATGCCAGTCAATAAGCTTGCTTTCCATACATCCATCACTCCTTAGATTAATCACTTACGGTTTTAACAACCCGACGACGTTCGATACTATAACGCTTCGTGAAGGAATGTTCTAAAAAGTTCATGTAAGTGTCGGAAATATTCAGAATATGCCAGGGGAAATCCTGGATGAGTATGTGAAAAACAGGCGATAGGGTATCTGGAGTTTATTAGAACTTAATGGGATATCCCGCGCAGTACGCGGGATAAGAGAACGGCATTAACGATCGCGCTGCACCGCGATGTGTGCGAGACCGATTAGCGCCTCACGCCATGGGGTATCCGGCAATATCTGCAACGCGGATATCGCTTTGTCGGCTTCTTCTTCCGCTCGCTGACGCGTCCATTCCAGCGAGCCGCAGGTGGTCATCGCTTCCAGAACCGGTTCCAGAAGATGACGGCCATTACCTTGTTCAATAGCGGTACGGATCATCGCTGACTGTTCTGGCGTACCGTGGCGCATGGCGTGAAGCAACGGTAAGGTAGGTTTGCCCTCATTGAGGTCATCACCCACATTTTTACCGAGATGCTCGCCGTCGGCACTGTAATCCAGCAGATCGTCAATGAGCTGGAAAGCCGTACCAAGGTAGCGACCATAGTCCTGCAACCCTTTCTCTTGCTCAGGCGTACAACCAGCGAGAATACCGGAGCACTGGGCGGCAGCTTCGAACAGACGGGCCGTTTTACTGTAAATCACCCGCATGTAATTTTCTTCGGTAATGTCCGGGTCATTCACGTTCATCAATTGCAGCACTTCGCCTTCTGCAATCACGTTGACCGCTTCCGACATCACTTCCAGCACTTTTAACGAGCCGAGGCTGGTCATCATCTGGAAGGCGCGGGTATAGATAAAGTCGCCGACCAACACGCTGGCGGCATTACCGAAAGCGGCATTTGCCGTCGCTTTGCCGCGACGCATATCGGATTCATCCACCACATCATCATGTAGCAGCGTCGCCGTGTGGATAAACTCGATCAGAGCGGCGATAGTCACGTGCGCGTTACCCTGATAACCCACCGCGCGCGCGGCAAGAACGGCAATCATCGGACGAATGCGTTTTCCGCCGCCGCTAATAATGTAATATCCTAGCTGATTAATCAGTTGAACGTCGGAATTAAGCTGTTCAAGGATTGTCGCATTGACACCCGCCATATCTTGCGCGGTTAACTCGTTGATTTTTTCTAAATTCATCGCAAAAGCCGGGCTTATCGCCCCGATTATCCCATGTCTGAATGAGGTAACGTAGGGTTTATGGTTAGAAATATACCCTGATTGTACTGAAAAAACGCCGCAGATAAACGTTACCGTATGCGTTGTGTTTTTTTTCTTCATGTATTGATGGTAGCACTTGTCAAAGCCGTGCAATTTGCGTAATATTCGCGCCCTATTGTGAATATTTATAGCGCGCTCTGAATCATTGAAAGGTGTGCGCGGAAGCGGAGTTTTTTATGTACGCGGTTTTCCAAAGTGGTGGTAAACAACACCGAGTAAGCGAAGGTCAGACCGTTCGCCTGGAAAAGCTGGACATCGCAACTGGCGAAACTATCGAGTTCGCTGAAGTTCTGATGATCGCAAACGGTGAAGAAGTCAAAATCGGCGTTCCTTTCGTTGATGGCGGCGTAATCAAAGCTGAAGTTGTTGCCCACGGTCGTGGCGAGAAAGTTAAAATCGTTAAGTTTCGTCGCCGTAAACACTACCGTAAGCAGCAGGGCCATCGTCAGTGGTTCACTGATGTGAAAATTACCGGCATCAGCGCTTAAGATTAGGGGAGCAGATTAAATGGCACATAAAAAGGCTGGCGGCTCGACTCGTAACGGTCGCGATTCTGAAGCTAAACGTCTGGGCGTAAAACGCTTTGGCGGTGAAGCAGTTCTGGCAGGCAGCATCATCGTTCGTCAACGTGGTACTAAATTCCACGCTGGTACCAACGTTGGTTGCGGTCGTGACCACACTCTGTTTGCTAAAGCAGACGGTAAAGTGAAATTCGAAGTTAAAGGCCCGAAAAACCGTAAATACATCAGCATCGTTGCTGAGTAAGTTTTTTGTGGTCCGGTAACGGATGAAAGCCCCGCACCTGTTGCGGGGCTTTTTACATTCGATGGCCGACTAAAATATACCCGTGTGGCTGTGCGAATGCCGTTAACGGGTCTTTGCAGGGAACACGGCATGAAGCAGCAGGCAGGCATTGGCATTCTTTTAGCGCTCACTACCGCGATGTGCTGGGGAGCGTTGCCAATAGCAATGAAGCAAGTGCTGGAGGTGATGGAGCCTTCAACCATTGTCTTCTACCGCTTCTTAATGGCCAGTATTGGCCTCGGGGCGATACTGGCAGTAAAAAGAAAGCTGCCGCCGCTGCGTATTTTTCGTAAGCCGCGCTGGTTGGTGTTATTGGCGATAGCGACCTGCGGACTGTTCGGTAATTTCATTTTGTTCAGTTCTTCCCTGCAATATTTAAGCCCAACCGCGTCGCAGGTTATCGGCCAGCTCTCGCCGGTTGGCATGATGGTCGCCAGCGTCTTTATTCTGAAAGAAAAGATGCGCGGTACGCAGGTGATTGGCGCGCTGATGTTATTGAGCGGGCTGGTGATGTTTTTTAACACCAGTCTGATCGAGATTTTTACCCGACTGACCGACTACACCTGGGGCGTTATTTTTGGCGTAGGCGCGGCGATGGTGTGGGTGAGCTATGGCGTGGCGCAAAAAGTATTATTGCGACGTCTGGCCTCGCAGCAGATCCTGTTTTTACTGTACACTTTATGTACGATAGCGCTCTTGCCGCTGGCAAAACCGATGGTGATAGCGCAACTGAGCGACTGGCAGCTCGCCTGTTTGATTTTCTGCGGGCTAAATACGCTGGTAGGATATGGCGCCCTGGCGGAAGCGATGGCGCGTTGGCAGGCGGCGCAGGTGAGCGCGATAATCACGCTTACACCGCTATTTACCCTGCTGTTTTCAGATCTTTTATCTATGGCCTGGCCCGATTTCTTCGCCAGACCGATGTTAAACCTTTTAGGTTATCTCGGTGCGTTTGTCGTGGTTGCGGGCGCGATGTATTCCGCCATTGGTCATCGTATTTGGGGCGGTTTACGCAAGCATGAAACGGTGGTTTCGCAACCCCGCTCAGGCGAATGATTTACGGAGAATAAAATGAAGTTTGTTGATGAAGCATCGATTCTGGTCGTTGCAGGCGATGGCGGTAATGGCTGTGTGAGCTTCCGCCGCGAAAAATATATCCCGAAAGGCGGCCCGGACGGCGGTGATGGCGGCGACGGCGGCGACGTCTGGATGGAAGCCGATGAAAACCTGAATACGCTGATCGATTACCGCTTTGAAAAATCGTTCCGCGCTGAACGTGGTCAGAATGGCGCGAGCCGCGACTGTACCGGTAAACGCGGTAAAGACGTGACCATCAAAGTGCCGGTCGGTACGCGCGTTATCGACCAGGGAACCGGTGAAACGATGGGCGACATGACCAAACACGGTCAGCGTCTGTTGGTCGCGAAGGGCGGCTGGCATGGGCTAGGCAATACCCGTTTTAAATCCTCGGTTAACCGTACGCCGCGCCAGAAAACCAATGGTACGCCGGGCGATAAGCGCGACCTGCTGCTGGAACTGATGCTGCTGGCGGATGTCGGGATGCTGGGGATGCCAAACGCCGGTAAATCAACGTTCATTCGCGCGGTATCGGCAGCAAAACCGAAAGTCGCGGACTATCCGTTTACCACGCTGGTGCCGAGCCTGGGCGTGGTACGTATGGACAGCGAAAAGAGTTTTGTGGTGGCCGACATTCCGGGGTTGATCGAAGGCGCGGCGGAAGGCGCGGGCCTGGGGATTCGCTTCCTGAAGCACCTCGAACGTTGCCGCGTACTGCTGCACCTCATTGATATCGATCCGATCGACGGTTCCGATCCGGTGGAAAACGCCCGTATCATTATTGGCGAACTGGAAAAATACAGCCAGGATCTGGCGGCTAAACCGCGCTGGTTAGTGTTCAACAAGATCGATCTGATGGATAAAACCGAAGCGGAAGAGAAAGCGAAAGCGATCGCCGAAGCGTTGGGCTGGGAAGGGAAATACTATCTGATTTCCGCCGCCAGTCAGCTAGGGGTGAAAGATCTCTGCTGGGATGTGATGACCTTTATCATCGAGAATCCGATCGCGCAGGCTGAAGAAGCAAAACAGCCGGAAAAAGTCGAGTTCATGTGGGACGATTATCATCGCCAGCAGTTGGCTGAAGTGGAAGAAGACGCAGACGATGACTGGGATGACGACTGGGATGAAGACGACGAAGAAGGCGTCGAATTCATCTACAAACGTTAATCTCGTAGCCGGATGGCGCTAAAGCTTATCCGGCCTACAAAAGCCAACGGGCCGCATTTGCGGCCCATTTTATTATGTTCGTTGTAGGCCGGATAAGACGCGTTAGCGCCGCCATCCGGCAATAATGCACTCAGTTAGTCTGATAAATATCCTTATACAACCGACTCTCGAAGCGTACCAGCGGGATTCGGCGATTACGCTGATCGGCAGGTGGAACCGCGTAGCCGGACAAATACTGTACAAATGCCATCCGTTGTCCGCTTGCGGTGGTAATAAAGCCCGCCAGATTATACACGCCCTGCAGTGATCCGGTTTTCGCCGAAACCTTACCGTCTACGCCCGCCTGATGCAGCCCGGCGCGGTATTGTAATGAACCATCATAGCCCGCCAGCGGCAGCATAGAGATAAAGTTCAGCTCGTTATCGTGTTGGGCGATATATTGCAGCACCTGCATCATCGTGGCGGGAGCGATCAGGTTATGGCGAGAAAGACCGGAACCGTCGGCAATAATGGTATTGCCGATATCAATTCCCGCCTGTTGGCGCAGGATCTGGCGAACGGCATCCGATCCCGCCCGCCAGGTGCCAGGCACGTTAAACCTGACATGACCAATCATCCGAAAAACAGTATCGGCGATCATGTTGTCTGACTTTTTCAGCATAATCTTAAGCAGATCGTGCAGTGGCGCCGACTGTTTACTGGCGACGATCGTTCCGGGCTCGTTAACCTGCGTCTGGCGCAGCAGCGTGCCGCGGTAAGTTATCCCGGCCTCTTTCAGTTCCTGCTTGAGGATCGCGCCCGCGTAGCTGGCGCCGTCCTGAATAGCAAAGGCCAGCGGCAGCGGGTCGGCGCGCTGTGATAAACAGCCGGTAAGCGTATAACGGTTCAAATCGCCAGGCACAACATCCAGCTCGCAATACTGCGCGTCTGCCGAACCGCGCGGTAGAGTCCGTACCTGGCTGAACATCGTTACCGGATAATAAGAGGCCACGCGAATAAAGGCTAAATCGTTTGGTTTTTGCGCGCTATAAAGCGACACAGAAAAACAGTTGCGGTCAACAATGGCGGCGGCGGGAGGCGCGCTGAAACACTGCGTCAGGTCGTTCCACGGCCAGCCTGGCGCTTTATCGTGGCTGGCGAAAATCGACGTGTCGATAAGCACATTGCCGTCGATTTGCGTGACGCCGGACTTTTTCAGCGTCGCGACCATATTGCGAATATCCTGACGTTTTAGCGTTGGATCGCCACCGAAGCGAGCAATTACGTCACCTTTCAGGATGCCGTTATCGACGTTGCCTTTAGTCTCCAGCGTGGTCGTAAAACGGAAATCCGGGCCGAGTTGAATCAGCGCCGCCAGCGCGGTAATCACCTTTTGGGTACTGGCGGGAAGCGCCATCTGCTGACTATGATAATCAATAGCCGGCGCGGGCGCGCCAATCTTTTGCACCATCAGCGCGAGGTTGGCGCCGGCCGGAAGCTGTTTGATGTATTCGTCAATATTCGCGGCCTGAACGCTGAACGCTATACTGGTGGTCAATCCGATGATAAATCTGGAAAATCGCATAATCTCGCGCTAACACCCTGGAAACAAGCCGTCATACTACGGCGCAACGCCCTAAAAAGTAAACGATGACCCATAGGGAACTCCAGGGTAAAATGGTTATCAAAGAGGAAATTGTAGCTGACCTGGGACTGCGCGCCCGGGTTGGTGTTTTTTTGCTTCTGACCCTGGTATGGCATATGCCGGGGCTGGCTTAGCAGCCGGGGTAGAGTTCATTGCCCCCTACAGGAATGTTCAAGAGGTATAACAAATGCAAGCTATTCCGATGACCTTACGCGGAGCCGAAAAACTGCGCGAAGAGCTGGATTTTCTGAAATCTGTGCGCCGTCCTGAAATCATCGCCGCTATCGCCGAAGCGCGCGAACATGGCGATTTAAAAGAAAACGCGGAGTATCATGCTGCACGCGAACAGCAGGGTTTCTGCGAAGGGCGCATTAAAGATATCGAAGCAAAACTGTCGAATGCGCAGGTGATTGATGTCACTAAAATGCCGAACAATGGTCGCGTGATTTTCGGCGCTACCGTCACGGTGCTGAACCTGGACACCGACGAAGAGCAGACCTACCGCATTGTTGGCGATGATGAGGCGGATTTTAAGCAAAATCTCATTTCGGTAAACTCGCCAATCGCTCGCGGTCTGATCGGCAAAGAGCAGGATGACGTCGTGGTGATCAAAACGCCTGGCGGCGATGTGGAATACGAAGTGCTTAAAGTGGAATACCTTTAAGCAGTACTCAATACGCAAATTGTTGGTGTATTGTAAAGAAAGGAAAAAGGCCGCATAGCGGCCTTTTATCAACGGAGAGAGCGTGGCATTTTGCTCTCCTGCTCGTGGAAAACCCCTCGTTTTACACAGATTTTGTGTTCGACTTTAGGATATCCTTAACGCGGCAGCGAGATTTTACGCTCTTTAGTTGGGCGATACAGCACCAGCGTTTTACCGATGACCTGTACGTTACAGGCGCCGGTTTCGCGCACGATAGCGTCCACGATCAAGGTTTTTGTTTCGCGATCTTCCGAGGCGATTTTCACCTTGATAAGTTCATGGTGCTCTAACGCTTGTTCAATCTCGGCCAGTACCCCTTCGGTCAAACCATTATTGCCAAGCATAACAACAGGCTTGAGCGGATGTGCCAGACCTTTTAGGTGCTGTTTTTGTTTAGTACTCAGATTCATCGTATATTTTTGCTTACGTTGGGATTGAAAACGGGTCATTCTACCGCCATCTCCCTTATATCGCCAAATAGGCGTGTAGAAATTTACGCCATTGGCTACGATGAACTGCCCCGACGGGAAAGTTAAATGACAGGTAAAAAGCGTTCTGCCAGCTCAAGCCGCTGGCTTCAGGAACACTTTAGCGATAAATATGTTCAACAGGCGCAGAAAAAGGGGCTACGCTCCCGTGCCTGGTTTAAACTTGATGAAATACAGCAAAGTGACAAACTTTTTAAGCCGGGAATGACGGTAGTCGATCTCGGCGCTGCGCCAGGAGGCTGGTCACAGTATGTGGTCACGCAGATTGGCGGCAAAGGCCGCATCATCGCTTGTGATCTTTTACCTATGGATCCTATCGTTGGTGTGGACTTTCTTCAGGGCGATTTTCGTGATGAACTTGTCATGAAAGCGTTACTGGAACGCGTGGGTGACAGTAAAGTACAAGTTGTCATGTCGGATATGGCACCAAACATGAGCGGAACACCGGCGGTGGATATCCCCCGCGCCATGTATCTGGTGGAGCTGGCGTTAGAGATGTGCCGCGATGTGCTGGCGCCAGGCGGAAGTTTTGTAGTGAAGGTGTTCCAGGGCGAAGGTTTCGATGAGTATCTAAGGGAAATTCGCTCCCTGTTTACGAAGGTTAAAGTTCGTAAGCCGGACTCTTCGCGTGCGCGTTCGCGTGAAGTGTACATTGTAGCGACCGGGCGAAAGTGATAACCGGCAGATTTCAGACGTAAGGTTTGAAAGAAACTGGATATAGAGTATCCTGACGCTGTTTTTAACACAGTTGTAATAAGAGGTTAATCCCTTGAGTGACATGGCGAAAAACCTAATACTCTGGCTGGTCATTGCCGTTGTGCTGATGTCAGTATTCCAGAGCTTTGGGCCCAGCGAGTCTAATGGCCGTAAGGTGGATTACTCTACCTTCCTGCAAGAGGTCAATCAGGACCAGGTTCGCGAAGCGCGTATCAACGGACGTGAGATCAACGTTACCAAGAAAGATAGTAACCGTTACACGACTTACATTCCGATTAATGATCCGAAGCTGCTTGATAACCTGCTGACTAAAAACGTCAAGGTTGTTGGCGAACCACCTGAAGAGCCAAGCCTGCTGGCTTCTATCTTCATTTCCTGGTTCCCGATGCTGTTGCTGATCGGCGTCTGGATCTTCTTCATGCGTCAGATGCAGGGCGGCGGTGGCAAAGGCGCCATGTCGTTCGGTAAGAGCAAGGCGCGTATGCTGACGGAAGATCAGATCAAAACCACGTTTGCTGACGTCGCGGGTTGTGACGAAGCGAAAGAAGAAGTGGCGGAACTGGTTGAATACCTGCGTGAACCGAGCCGTTTCCAGAAGCTGGGCGGTAAAATTCCGAAAGGCGTCCTGATGGTCGGCCCGCCGGGTACCGGTAAAACCCTGCTGGCAAAAGCCATTGCGGGTGAAGCGAAGGTGCCATTCTTTACGATTTCCGGTTCTGACTTTGTGGAAATGTTCGTCGGTGTCGGCGCGTCTCGTGTGCGTGACATGTTCGAACAGGCCAAGAAAGCGGCGCCGTGCATTATCTTCATCGATGAAATCGACGCCGTAGGCCGCCAGCGTGGCGCAGGTCTGGGCGGTGGTCACGATGAACGTGAGCAGACGTTGAACCAGATGCTGGTTGAGATGGACGGCTTCGAAGGTAACGAAGGTATCATCGTTATCGCGGCAACCAACCGTCCGGACGTTCTGGACCCGGCGCTGCTGCGTCCAGGTCGTTTTGACCGTCAGGTGGTGGTAGGCCTGCCGGATGTGCGCGGTCGTGAGCAGATTCTGAAGGTGCATATGCGTCGCGTACCGTTAGCGACGGATATTGATGCGGCGATCATTGCGCGCGGTACGCCGGGCTTCTCCGGTGCTGACCTCGCGAACCTGGTGAACGAAGCGGCGCTGTTTGCGGCTCGTGGTAACAAGCGCGTTGTGTCGATGGTTGAGTTCGAGAAAGCGAAAGACAAAATCATGATGGGCGCCGAACGTCGCTCCATGGTGATGACGGAAGCGCAGAAAGAGTCGACCGCGTACCACGAAGCGGGCCACGCGATTATCGGTCGCCTGGTGCCGGAACACGATCCGGTGCACAAAGTGACGATTATCCCGCGCGGTCGTGCGCTGGGCGTGACCTTCTTCCTGCCTGAAGGCGACGCGATCAGCGCCAGCCGTCAGAAGCTGGAAAGCCAAATCAGCACGCTGTACGGTGGCCGTCTGGCGGAAGAGATTATCTACGGCGTTGAGCATGTTTCTACCGGCGCGTCGAACGACATTAAAGTCGCGACTAACCTGGCGCGTAACATGGTCACCCAGTGGGGCTTCTCGGAGAAACTCGGTCCGTTGCTGTACGCGGAAGAAGAGGGCGAAGTGTTCCTCGGCCGTAGCGTCGCAAAAGCGAAACATATGTCTGATGAAACTGCGCGTATCATCGACCAGGAAGTGAAAGCGCTGATTGAACGTAACTACAATCGCGCTCGTCAGATCCTGACTGACAATATGGATATTCTGCACGCGATGAAAGATGCGCTGATGAAATATGAAACCATCGATGCGCCGCAGATTGATGACCTGATGGCGCGTCGTGAAGTGCGTCCGCCTGCGGGCTGGGAAGATCCAAACGGCACCAATAACTCTGACAGCAATGGTACGCCTCAGGCGCCGCGTCCGGTTGATGAACCACGCACGCCGAACCCGGGCAACACGATGTCAGAGCAGCTGGGCGACAAATAAGCGTTTGTTGTACAACATTATGTTTAGCGCTCACCGAAACCCTGGGGCTTGCCCCGGGGTTTTTCTTTTTTAACTCACCATAAATAAAACAGGGATTTTGACCATGAAACTCTTCGCTCAGGGCGCCACGCTCGATCTCACTCATCCGCATGTTATGGGTATCCTGAACGTAACGCCGGATTCGTTCTCCGACGGCGGTGCGCATAACACGCTGATTGAGGCGGTGAAACATGCGAATTTAATGGTGAATGCCGGGGCGACAATTATTGATGTGGGGGGGGAATCAACGCGACCAGGCGCGGCAGAAGTGAGCGTGGAAGAAGAGCTGGATCGCGTTATTCCGGTACTGGAAGCAATTGCGCAACGTTTTGAAGTGTGGATTTCTGTGGATACCTCTAAACCCGAGGTGATCCGTGAAGCGGCAAGGGCGGGCGCGCATATTATCAATGATGTCCGTTCGCTCTCCGAGCCCGGCGCGTTGGAAGCGGCAGCGGAAACCGGCTTGCCGGTCAGTCTTATGCACATGCAGGGCAACCCCAAAACTATGCAGGAGGCGCCGAAATATGACGATGTCTTTGCCGAGGTGAATCGCTACTTTATTGAGCAAATAGCACGTTGTGAGAAGGCCGGCATCGCAAAAGAGAAATTGTTGCTCGACCCCGGATTCGGTTTCGGTAAAAATCTCTCTCACAATTATACCTTACTGGCGCGGCTGGGTGAGTTTCATCATTTTAACCTGCCGCTGCTGGTGGGCATGTCACGTAAAACGATGGTTGGTCAGTTACTTAACGTGGGACCATCAGACCGTCTGAACGGCAGCCTTGCGTGCGCGGTAATTGCCGCGATGCAGGGCGCGCAGATCATTCGCGTCCATGACGTCAAAGAAACCGTAGAGGCGATGCGGGTGGTGGAAGCCACTCTGTCTGCAAAGGGAAACAAACGCTATGAGTAATCGTAAATATTTCGGTACCGATGGGATTCGCGGACGTGTAGGCAATGCCCCCATTACACCTGATTTCGTGCTTAAACTGGGTTGGGCTGCCGGAAAAGTGCTGGCGCGTCATGGTTCGCGTAAAATCATTATCGGTAAAGATACGCGTATTTCCGGCTATATGCTGGAATCCGCGCTGGAGGCGGGCCTTGCCGCTGCGGGACTGTCGGCCTCGTTTACCGGACCTATGCCAACGCCAGCCGTCGCCTATCTGACGCGGACTTTCCGCGCGGAGGCGGGTATCGTTATCTCGGCTTCCCATAACCCGTTCTATGATAACGGCATTAAATTCTTCTCTATCGACGGTACGAAACTGCCTGACGATGTGGAAGAAGCCATCGAAGCCGAAATGGAAAAAGAGATCACCTGCGTAGACTCCGCCGAGCTGGGTAAAGCCAGCCGCATCGTCGACGCCGCCGGACGCTATATTGAGTTCTGTAAAGGCACCTTCCCGAACGAACTGAGCCTCAACGGCCTGAAAGTGGTTGTGGATTGCGCCAACGGCGCTACCTACCATATCGCGCCGAATGTGCTGCGCGAGCTGGGCGCGACCGTTATCGCTATTGGCTGTGAGCCAAACGGCGTCAACATTAACGAAGAAGTGGGCGCGACCGACGTGCGCGCGTTGCAGGCGCGCGTGTTGGCGGAGAAGGCGGACCTCGGCATCGCGCTTGACGGCGACGGCGACCGGGTCATCATGGTTGACCATGAAGGCAATAAAGTCGATGGCGATCAGATCATGTATATCATCGCGCGCGAAGGGCTGCGCCAGGGGCAACTGCGCGGCGGCGCGGTGGGGACGCTGATGAGCAATATGGGGCTGGAGCTGGCGCTCAAGCAGCTTGGCATTCCGTTTGCCCGGGCGAAAGTGGGCGACCGCTACGTGCTGGAAAAATTGCAGGAAAAAGGCTGGCGCATCGGCGCGGAAAACTCTGGTCACGTTATTCTGTTGGATAAAACGACCACTGGCGACGGTATTGTAGCGGGGCTACAAGTTCTGGCGGCGATGGTGCGTAATCATATGAGTCTGCACGATCTGTGCAGCGGTATGAAAATGTTCCCGCAGATTCTGGTTAACGTGCGTTACACCGCCGGTAGCGGCGATCCGCTGGAAAATGAAGCGGTGAAAGCGGTAACGGCGGACGTAGAAGCCACGCTCGGCAATCGTGGGCGGGTACTGCTACGTAAATCCGGTACCGAACCGCTGATTCGCGTGATGGTGGAAGGCGAGGATGAAGCGCAGGTTACGGCATTCGCCCATCGTATCGCGGATGCGGTAAAAGCCGTTTAAGTGACTAAAAAGGCGGCGGTTGCCGCCTTACGGCCCGCAAAAAACAACGCTTTTGCTGTTTTTTTCCGCAGTTGATACAATGCGCTTAAATTGCCCTTGCGAAGGTCATTCGCTTTGGTTAGTATTCACACCCGCTTCAGTGGGAAACAGTAAAAATCCCGCTTTATTGGTAGAAGCATTGGTACGCGGCAACTCCGCAAGGAACAGGTTGATTATGTACGAAGCTCTTTTAGTTGTTTTCCTTATTGTGGCAATTGGCCTTGTAGGTCTGATCATGCTGCAGCAAGGTAAAGGCGCTGATATGGGAGCCTCCTTCGGAGCAGGCGCTTCCGCTACGCTATTTGGTTCAAGTGGTTCTGGTAACTTCATGACCCGAATGACGGCGGTATTGGCGACGCTGTTTTTCATCATCAGTCTGGTGTTGGGTAATATCAATAGCAACAAAACCAATAAAGGAAGCGAGTGGGAAAATCTGAGCGCGCCGGCGAAGACCGAGCAGACTCAACCTGCTGCACCGGCCCAGCCGACCAGCGATATCCCGCGCTAATAGCAGTATCCGTGCCGAGGTGGTGGAATTGGTAGACACGCTACCTTGAGGTGGTAGTGCCCAATAGGGCTTACGGGTTCAAGTCCCGTCCTCGGTACCAATATTCCGAAAGAAAGACGCTGAAAAGCGTCTTTTTTTTCGTCTGTTGAAACTGCTCTCAGAGAGGAGGTTGAAGCACGCTTACACGCGTCCCTGGCATGGCCCCGTCAATACGTTGAGATAGCCCTACATACATACTCATGTATGTCCTCTCTGGTGATCTCCCTGCGTCAGGTTCACTCCACCGATTACGAGATCATCTTCGTTCATTGAAGCCAGTAGTTGCTCAGCTATAATCTGAAATGCTTGTATCTGTTATCCCCCTCCATATCTTTTGCTCAAGTAGTTTTATCTAATCTTCCTTTGCACTGAGCCGAATATCTAAGGAAGAGATTAATGAGTTTATTTTTCGATCGTGCTGGATTGATTGCTGAATTGCGCACATCCAATTTGAGCTCTGCTATTCAGGAGAAAGTCGTGCAACAGGCACGTGCTGCTATTGCATTTAAACGTTGTCTGCGGGATATGGAAACAGTAAAGGTGGGGGCATCGCGGTTGGGCGGTCTACCCGACTGGCCATTAGGACAAAGCTGGCCTATACGAAAAAAATCGGTTAATGCCACATCTCGCGTACTAAAGCTGAAAGCTGAAAAAACGCGAAATGCCAGGTTTGTTCATGAAATGAAAATGAGTTATGAGCTGCTCAATGAAGGGCGTAAGCTGCTTGGGCAGCCAGCGGAAGATTTTGACGAGGAAAAGTATCGGTTAGTGCAGCAGCGGTTATTAACCGAAATTGACATCCGCATAGAGAATCAGTTGGTTGATTTTCCGCTTGCTTTCGTTGCCCAACTAAACTTGAGTGACCTGGCGTTACTCCCGGGGTTTGATCCACTGCTTCCCAGGCGGGGGTTATTGAGCTTCTTTGTCGATGTTACCTGGGAAGATCGGCAGCCCTTTGTTTTCTGGCACGATGTTGAGGTAGATACATTAAGCACGCTAGCTGTGCCAGATGACTTGCTGGCTTTTTACAATAAGATTGAATTTCGTGAACCATGGCAATTGTGTACACAGGTTGAGTGCCTGGAACCTCTTTCCGTTATCAGTGTTTCGTCAGTCTGCGAGGGGTTAAGCGTTACGCAGCAGAAAGCGTATGAATCATGGTATGACGCGTTAAGTGATTACGAACAGGACAACCCGTATCGAGTTGATGCCTGCTATTCCGGCGATCTTCTGGGAGGGTGGACAATTCCTCTCCAACGTAGTGTGGAAGATGAACTGAATCAAAATGATACAAGGTGGCGACAGCTTTTTAGCTGGGATGAAGAAATTCATTCTACAACAGCATTACTGGCTGTCGCTGGGCCGGATTTTGGCGGGGGCATTGACTATATAATGATGACTGAAAAAGACATGGCTGCACAATGCTTTGACAGGGTGCGAAATGTTGTCCAGTTAGATTAACCGGCAAATCAGCCATTTGCATCAACCTGGGGTGATATTCACAAAAAAGGCCGCTTTCGCGGCCTGTTGCATCAACGACGCGGGCTTATTTGCCTTTGTTTTCCAGATTCTCAACCTGCGGCAGACCGGTCGCGGAAGAGGCGGTTAACAGACCCGCTTTCGCGTAGCCGAACAGTTTCTCGCGGGTATCGGTAATGTCCAGATTACGCATGGTCAACTGGCCAATACGATCGTCCGGTGAGAATACGGACTCGCCTTTCTCCATGGTCAGACGCTCAGCCTTATAGGTCAGGTTGTCTGACACGGTGTTCAGGATGGAGTAGTCGTTGCCGCGACGCAGCTCCAACGTCACTTCACCGGTAATCTGGCTGGCGACCCAACGTTGCAGGCCGTCACGCAGCATCAGCGCCTGCGAGTCGAACCAGCGGCCCTGATACAGCAGTTTGCCCAACTGACGACCATGAGAGTGATATTGCTCAATGGTGTCTTCGTTGTGAATACCGGTCAACAGACGCTCGTAAGCGATGTGCAGCAGTGCCATTCCGGGGGCTTCATAAATACCGCGGCTTTTTGCTTCAATGATGCGGTTTTCAATTTGGTCGCTCATACCCAGGCCGTGACGGCCGCCGATGCGGTTTGCTTCCAGCATCATCTCAACATCATCGCTGAAGGTTTTGCCATTCAGCGCTACCGGATGTCCTTGTTCAAAACGGACGGTCACCTCTTCTGCCGGGATCTTCACGCTCTCGTCCCAGAACTTCACGCCCATAATCGGGTTGACGATCTTGACGCTGGAGTTAAGAAACTCCAGATCTTTCGCTTCGTGCGTCGCGCCGAGCATGTTGGAGTCGGTGGAGTAGGCTTTTTCGACTGACATCTTATAGTCGAAACCGCAGGCAATCATAAATTCAGACATCTCATGGCGACCACCCAGCTCATCGATAAAGTCGGTATCCAGCCACGGTTTGTAAATCTGTAATTCAGCATTCGTCAGCAGGCCGTAACGATAGAAACGTTCAATATCGTTACCTTTATAGGTGCTGCCGTCGCCCCAGATATTCACGCCGTCTTCTTTCATCGCGGCGACCAGCATCGTGCCGGTCACGGCACGGCCCAGCGGCGTGGTATTGAAATAGGTCAGTCCGCCAGTCGTATTATGGAAAGCGCCGCACTGAATCGCTGCGATCCCTTCTGCAACCAACTGCTTGCGGCAATCAATCAGGCGAGCATTCTCTGCGCCATACTCCATTGCGCGACGAGGAATGGCGTCATAGTCATCCTCATCCGGTTGTCCCAGATTCGCAGTATAGGCATATGGGACAGCTCCTTTTTGTCGCATCCACAGCAGTGCGGCGCTGGTGTCCAGACCGCCGGAAAAAGCGATACCAATACGTTGACCTGCTGGAAGATGCTTAAGAATCGTCGTCATAGAATAGAACCCTGCTTGATTGACTGATAATGAGATCGGTTTCTGCTTTAGTGCATTTTTATGCAAAATAAATGAGTTTTCATTTAATCATCTTTTAGCAGAGACAGGAAGCGTTTAGTGAAGGTTTACTGAAATAACGTTGTGAAATGCGTGCATAAGCCGGAGAGATGGGATGAGTATAACGAAGAGTGATATTCATTCATCTGCATATTGGGAATAGGGTTGACATAACTCATGCCTGGTCACTATACTGTGCGCAGATTTTACGTCCCGTCCTCGGTACCAAATCCCAGCAGTATTTGCAAATTTTGCCCAAAACGAGTAGAATTTGCCACGTTTCAGGCGCGGGGTGGAGCAGCCTGGTAGCTCGTCGGGCTCATAACCCGAAGGTCGTCGGTTCAAATCCGGCCCCCGCAACCACTTTCCCTTAGAGTTCTTTTTCAAATATACTGTGAAGATTATGTCCTTCGTAGCTGGATTTGAAAAAAATTCTTTCGGAAGGTACACCAGACCGCCGTTGCGGTTATAGGGTTCAGTTATCTAAAGCCCCGATTTATCGGGGTTTTTTGTTATCTGACTACAGAATAACTGGGCTTTAGGCCCTTTTTTTATGTCTTGGGGGTGGGCTTGTCCACATTAGAGCAAAAATTAACAGAGATGATTACAGCGCCAGTTGAAGCCTTAGGCTACGAGCTGGTCGGCATCGAATTTATTCGCGGTCGCACATCCACACTGCGCATCTATATTGATAGTGAAGATGGCATCAATGTTGATGATTGTGCTGATGTGAGCCACCAGGTAAGCGCGGTGCTGGACGTTGAAGATCCTATCTCCGTGGCTTACAACCTTGAAGTCTCGTCACCGGGTCTCGACCGTCCTATGTTCACTGCCGATCATTATGCGCGTTTCCAGGGTGAAGAAGTCGCGCTGGTTCTTCGCATGGCGGTACAGAACCGTCGCAAGTGGCAGGGCATTATCAAAGCGGTGGACGGTGAAATGATTACCGTCACAGTCGAAGGCAAAGATGAAGTGTTCGCGCTGAGTAATATCCAGAAGGCGAACCTGGTTCCCCACTTTTAACAGTCTGGATGAGGTGAAAAGCCCGCGATGAACAAAGAAATTTTGGCTGTTGTTGAAGCCGTCTCCAACGAAAAAGCGCTGCCACGCGAAAAAATTTTTGAAGCGCTGGAAAGTGCGCTGGCGACAGCAACAAAGAAAAAATATGAGCAGGAGATCGATGTTCGTGTAGAAATCGATCGTAAAAGCGGTGATTTTGATACTTTCCGCCGTTGGTTGATCGTTGAAGAAGTGACCATGCCGACGAAGGAAATTACGCTGGAAGCGGCGCGTTTTGAAGACGAAAGCCTGAATGTCGGCGACTATGTTGAAGATCAGATTGAATCTGTCACCTTTGACCGTATCACCACGCAGACTGCGAAACAGGTTATCGTACAGAAGGTCCGTGAAGCTGAACGCGCGATGGTTGTCGATCAGTTCCGCGACCAGGAAGGCGAAATCGTCACTGGCGTGGTGAAGAAAGTGAACCGCGACAATATCTCTCTGGAAATTAAATCCGAAGGGATGGCCGGTAACGCTGAAGCGGTGATTCTGCGTGAAGATATGCTGCCGCGCGAAAACTTCCGTCCTGGCGACCGTATTCGCGGCGTGCTGTACGCTGTTCGCCCGGAAGCGCGTGGCGCGCAGCTGTTCGTCACCCGTTCCAAGCCGGAAATGCTGATCGAACTGTTCCGCATCGAAGTGCCGGAAATCGGCGAAGAAGTGATTGAAATTAAAGCGGCGGCTCGCGATCCGGGTTCTCGTGCGAAAATCGCAGTGAAAACCAACGATAAACGTATCGATCCGGTCGGCGCTTGCGTGGGGATGCGCGGCGCGCGCGTTCAGGCGGTCTCTACCGAACTGGGCGGTGAGCGTATCGATATCGTGCTGTGGGATGATAACCCGGCGCAGTTCGTCATTAATGCGATGGCGCCGGCAGACGTCGCGTCTATCGTGGTGGACGAAGATAAACATACCATGGATATCGCCGTTGAAGCCGGTAATCTGGCGCAGGCGATCGGACGTAATGGTCAGAACGTCCGCCTGGCTTCGCAATTGAGCGGCTGGGAACTCAACGTAATGACCGTTGATGACTTGCAGGCTAAACATCAGGCTGAAGCACATGCCGCTATCGAGATCTTTACTAAATATCTTGATATTGATGAAGAGTTCGCGACCGTTCTGGTAGAAGAAGGTTTCTCCACGCTCGAGGAACTGGCCTATGTGCCAATGAAAGAACTGCTGGAAATTGACGGCCTTGATGAGCCGACCGTTGAAGCACTGCGCGAGCGTGCTAAAAACGCACTGGCCACTCTGGCGCAGGACCAGGAAGCAAGCCTCGGTGATAACAAACCGGCTGACGATCTGCTGAATCTGGAAGGATTAGATCGCGATATGGCTTTCAAACTGGCGGCTCGTGGTGTTTGTACGCTGGAAGATCTCGCCGACCAGGGCATTGATGATCTGGCTGATATCGAAGGGTTGACCGACGAAAAAGCCGGTGAGCTGATTATGGCTGCCCGTAATATTTGCTGGTTCGGCGACGAAGCGTAATAAACTGTAGCAGGAAGGAACAGCATGACAGATGTAACCCTAAAAGCGCTGGCCGCAGAGAGACAGGTTTCCGTGGATCGCCTGGTACAGCAGTTTGCTGATGCAGGTATCCGGAAATCTGCTGACGACTCTGTGTCCGC
This sequence comes from Salmonella sp. 32070601201500089SM, assembly GCF_017573605.1. Lineage (NCBI taxonomy): Bacteria > Pseudomonadati > Pseudomonadota > Gammaproteobacteria > Enterobacterales > Enterobacteriaceae > Salmonella > Salmonella sp. 32070601201500089SM. The sequence continues at coordinate 182,203 of NZ_JAGETK010000006.1, read as the reverse complement.
ACAAGAAAAACAGACTTTACTGGCGCACCTGAACCGCGAAGCGGTTTCTGGTCCCGATAAACTGACGCTGCAGCGTAAGACGCGCAGCACCCTGAACATTCCAGGTACCGGTGGAAAAAGTAAATCGGTACAAATCGAAGTCCGCAAGAAGCGCACCTTTGTGAAACGCGATCCGCAAGAGGCTGAACGCCTGGCCGCGGAAGAGCAGGCGCAGCGTGAAGCGGAAGAGCAAGCCCGTCGTGAGGCAGAAGAACAGGCCAAACGCGAGGCGCAACAAAAAGCTGAACGCGAGGCCGCAGAACAAGCTAAGCGTGAAGCCGCTGAAAAAGCGAAACGTGAAGCTGCGGAAAAAGACAAAGTGAGCAATCAACAGACTGACGATATGACCAAAACCGCCCAGGCCGAAAAAGCCCGCCGTGAGAATGAAGCTGCAGAGCTGAAGCGTAAAGCGGAAGAAGAAGCACGTCGCAAACTCGAAGAAGAAGCGCGTCGTGTAGCAGAAGAAGCTCGCCGCATGGCGGAAGAAAACAAATGGACCGCAACGCCTGAGCCAGTAGAAGACACCAGTGACTATCATGTCACCACTTCTCAGCACGCGCGCCAGGCCGAAGACGAAAATGATCGTGAAGTTGAAGGCGGTCGTGGTCGTGGCCGTAATGCAAAAGCGGCGCGTCCGGCGAAAAAAGGCAAACATGCCGAATCCAAAGCCGATCGCGAAGAAGCTCGTGCTGCGGTTCGCGGCGGTAAAGGCGGCAAGCGTAAAGGGTCTTCTTTACAGCAAGGCTTCCAGAAGCCCGCTCAGGCCGTTAACCGCGACGTGGTGATCGGTGAAACCATCACCGTTGGCGAACTGGCGAACAAGATGGCGGTGAAAGGTTCTCAGGTCATCAAAGCGATGATGAAGCTGGGCGCCATGGCCACCATCAACCAGGTCATCGACCAGGAAACCGCACAGCTGGTTGCCGAAGAGATGGGCCACAAAGTTATCCTGCGTCGTGAAAACGAACTGGAAGAAGCGGTAATGAGCGACCGTGATACCGGCGCTGCGGCTGAACCGCGCGCACCGGTTGTGACCATCATGGGCCACGTTGACCACGGTAAAACCTCTCTGCTGGACTACATTCGTTCCACGAAAGTAGCCTCTGGCGAAGCGGGCGGCATTACCCAGCACATCGGTGCTTACCACGTTGAAACTGACAACGGGATGATCACCTTCCTGGATACCCCGGGTCACGCCGCGTTTACTTCTATGCGTGCTCGCGGCGCCCAGGCAACGGATATCGTGGTTCTGGTGGTAGCGGCAGACGACGGCGTGATGCCGCAGACTATCGAAGCTATCCAGCACGCGAAAGCGGCAGGTGTGCCGGTCGTGGTTGCGGTGAACAAAATCGATAAGCCGGAAGCCGATCCGGATCGCGTTAAGAACGAACTGTCCCAGTACGGCATTCTGCCGGAAGAGTGGGGCGGTGAAAGCCAGTTCGTTCACGTGTCTGCGAAAGCGGGTACCGGTATTGACGAACTGCTTGATGCTATCCTGCTGCAGGCCGAAGTTCTGGAACTGAAAGCGGTACGCAAAGGTATGGCGAGCGGCGCGGTGATCGAATCCTTCCTGGATAAAGGTCGTGGTCCGGTGGCTACCGTTCTGGTACGCGAAGGTACGCTGCATAAGGGCGATATCGTGCTGTGTGGCTTCGAATACGGTCGCGTGCGTGCGATGCGTAACGAACTGGGTCAGGAAGTGCTGGAAGCGGGTCCGTCCATTCCGGTGGAAATCCTCGGCCTGTCCGGCGTTCCGGCTGCGGGTGACGAAGTGACCGTGGTTCGCGACGAGAAGAAAGCGCGTGAAGTTGCTCTGTATCGTCAGGGTAAATTCCGTGAAGTTAAACTGGCTCGTCAGCAGAAATCTAAACTCGAGAACATGTTCGCCAACATGACCGAAGGCGAAGTTCACGAAGTGAACATCGTGCTGAAGGCCGACGTACAGGGTTCTGTGGAAGCGATCTCCGACTCCTTGCTGAAACTGTCTACCGACGAAGTGAAAGTGAAGATCATCGGTTCTGGCGTAGGTGGTATCACCGAAACCGACGCGACCCTGGCTGCGGCGTCCAACGCCATTCTGGTTGGCTTCAACGTTCGTGCCGATGCCTCTGCGCGTAAAGTGATCGAATCTGAAAGCCTGGATCTGCGTTACTACTCCGTCATCTATAACCTGATCGACGAAGTGAAAGCGGCGATGAGCGGTATGCTGTCTCCGGAACTGAAACAGCAGATCATCGGTCTGGCTGAAGTGCGCGATGTGTTCAAATCGCCGAAATTCGGCGCGATCGCGGGCTGTATGGTTACCGAAGGTACAATTAAACGCCATAACCCAATCCGCGTTCTGCGCGACAACGTGGTTATCTATGAAGGCGAGCTGGAGTCCCTGCGCCGCTTCAAAGATGACGTTAACGAAGTCCGTAACGGCATGGAATGTGGTATCGGCGTGAAGAACTACAACGACGTTCGCGTTGGCGATATGATTGAAGTGTTCGAGATTATCGAGATCCAACGTACCATCGCTTAATCTTCGTCGTCTTTTGGGCCGCAACGGCGTTGGCTGCGCTCGCTCACCCCGGTCACATAGTTATCTATGCTCCCGGGGATTTACGAGCTTGCCGCCTTGTTGCAATCCAAAATCCTTAGAAGATGATTAGGCGTAGGCCGGGTAAGCGAAGCGCCACCCGGCAAGAAATTTAAAAAGGGGCTTATGGCCCCTTTTTTGTCTTTATTCTGGAGAATTTATTATGGCGAAAGAATTTGGTCGCCCGCAGCGCGTAGCGCAAGAGATGCAGAAAGAGATCGCGCTCATCCTGCAACGCGAAATCAAAGATCCACGTGTAGGTATGATGACCACCGTATCGGGTGTTGAAATGTCCCGCGATCTGGCATACGCCAAAGTATTCGTGACGTTCCTCAACGATCAGGACGAAGCGGCTGTGAAAAACGGCATTAAGGCCCTGCAGGAAGCGTCTGGTTTCATCCGCAGCTTGCTGGGTAAAGCGATGCGTCTGCGCATCGTACCGGAACTGACCTTCTTCTACGACAACTCGCTGGTGGAAGGGATGCGTATGTCCAACCTGGTGACTAACGTGGTGAAACATGACGAAGAACGTCGTGTGAACCCGGACGACAGCAAGGAGGACTGATGAGTCGTCCTCGTCGTCGTGGCCGCGACATTCACGGCGTTCTGCTGCTGGATAAGCCGCAGGGTATGTCCAGCAATGACGTGCTGCAGAAAGTTAAGCGCATCTACAATGCCAACCGCGCCGGGCATACCGGCGCGCTGGACCCGCTGGCGACCGGCATGTTGCCGATTTGCCTCGGCGAAGCGACAAAATTTTCGCAGTACCTGCTGGATTCTGACAAACGCTATCGTGTTATTGCCCGTCTGGGGCAGCGCACGGATACCTCTGACGCCGATGGTCAAATCGTGCAGGAGCGTCCGGTGACTTTCAGCGCTGAGCAGCTTGCGAGCGCGCTGGAGACCTTTCGTGGGGATATCGAACAGATTCCCTCGATGTATTCGGCGCTGAAGTATCAGGGCAAGAAGCTGTACGAATATGCCCGCCAGGGTATCGAAGTGCCGCGAGAAGCCCGCCCGATTACCGTCTATGAGCTGCTGTTTATTCGCCATGAAGGTAACGAGCTGGAGCTGGAAGTTCACTGCTCCAAAGGCACCTATATTCGTACCATTATTGATGATTTAGGTGAGAAACTGGGCTGTGGCGCGCACGTAACGTACCTGCGTCGTCTGACGGTCAGCAAGTATCCGGTGGATCGTATGGTGACGCTGGAGCATTTGCAGACGCTGGTAGCACAGGCGGAACAGCAGGGCGTTCCGGCGGCGCAGTTGCTCGATCCATTATTGATGCCAATGGACAGTCCAGCTTCGGACTATCCTGTTGTTAATCTGCCGTTAACATCTTCGGTATACTTCAAAAATGGCAACCCGGTTCGTACCGCGGGCGCGCCGTTGAAGGGACTGGTTCGTGTGACGGAAGGTGAAGACGATAAATTTATCGGTATGGGCGAAATTGACGACGAAGGCCGTGTCGCGCCTCGTCGGCTGGTAGTAGAGTACCCGGCGTAATGTCGCTTCGTCTTGCGATAAGAGAGCGCTGCGAGTAGAATACCGCCGCTTAACGTCGCGTAAATTATTTAACAGTTTACGCGGCGTACACTGGGATCGCTGAATTAGAGATCGGCGTCCTCTCATTCTTAAATACTTTGGAGTTTTAAAATGTCTCTAAGTACTGAAGCTACAGCTAAAATCGTTTCTGAGTTCGGTCGTGACGCAAACGACACCGGTTCTACCGATGTTCAGGTTGCTCTGTTGACTGCACAGATTAACCACCTGCAGGGTCACTTTGCAGAGCATAAAAAAGATCACCACAGCCGTCGTGGTCTGCTGCGTATGGTTTCTCAGCGTCGTAAACTGCTCGACTACCTGAAACGTAAAGATGTTGCACGCTACACCGCGCTGATTGAGCGTCTGGGTCTGCGTCGCTAATTCTTTCGAGTTTCAGAAAGAGGGGGCCTTCATGGCCCCTTTTTTCCAGCAGATGGCAGCAATTCGCTGGAAACTAATGTATTGTTGCTATGAATGATCTTCCGTTGCAGAGGTTCGCGCGGCTAATGAGAGGCTTTACCCATATCAGGGTTAGGGTTGTCATTAGTCGCGAGGATGCGCAGAAGATCGGGTATTAACGACGGCGCGTATTATGCCGTCAAAAATTGGAAAGGATATTATTTTGCTTAATCCGATCGTTCGTAAATTCCAGTACGGTCAGCATACCGTTACGCTGGAAACTGGCATGATGGCGCGTCAGGCCACTGCCGCTGTTATGGTAAGCATGGATGACACCGCCGTATTCGTTACCGTTGTCGGCCAGAAAAAAGCCAAGCCAGGCCAGGACTTCTTCCCACTGACCGTTAACTATCAGGAGCGTACCTACGCTGCTGGTCGTATCCCGGGCAGCTTCTTCCGTCGTGAAGGCCGTCCAAGCGAAGGCGAAACCCTGATCGCGCGTCTGATTGACCGCCCGGTTCGTCCGCTGTTCCCGGAAGGCTTCGTTAACGAAGTGCAGGTTATTGCGACCGTCGTTTCCGTTAACCCGCAGGTTAACCCAGACATCGTTGCCATGATCGGCGCATCCGCTGCGCTGTCCCTGTCCGGCATTCCGTTCAACGGCCCAATCGGCGCGGCGCGCGTAGGTTACATCAATGACCAGTACGTGCTGAACCCGACCCAGGACGAGCTGAAAGAAAGCAAGCTGGACCTGGTGGTTGCCGGTACCGAAGCGGCTGTGCTGATGGTGGAATCCGAAGCTGAACTGCTGAGCGAAGACACTATGCTGGGCGCGGTGGTATTCGGTCACGAGCAGCAGCAGGTTGTTATCCAGGCGATCAACGATCTGGTGAAAGAAGCCGGTAAACCGCGTTGGGACTGGCAGCCGGAAGCCGTCAACGACGCGTTGAACGCGCGTGTTGCTGCGCTGGCTGAATCTCGTCTGAGCGACGCGTACCGCATCACCGATAAACAAGAGCGCTATGCTCAGGTTGACGTAATCAAATCCGAAACCATCGAGCAGCTTATTGCAGAAGATGAAACTCTGGATGCTAACGAGCTGGGCGAAATCCTGCACGCTATCGAGAAAAACGTGGTGCGTAGCCGCGTACTGGCAGGCGAGCCGCGTATTGATGGCCGTGAAAAAGACATGATCCGTGGTCTGGACGTGCGCACTGGCGTACTGCCGCGTACTCACGGTTCCGCTCTGTTTACCCGTGGTGAAACGCAGGCGCTGGTTACCGCAACTCTGGGTACTGCCCGTGACGCGCAGGTGCTTGATGAACTGATGGGCGAGCGTACTGACAGCTTCCTGTTCCACTACAACTTCCCTCCGTACTCCGTAGGCGAAACCGGCATGGTCGGTTCTCCGAAGCGTCGTGAAATTGGTCACGGTCGTCTGGCGAAGCGCGGCGTGCTGGCAGTGATGCCGGACATGGATAAATTCCCGTACACCGTTCGCGTGGTGTCTGAAATCACCGAATCCAACGGTTCTTCTTCTATGGCTTCCGTGTGCGGCGCTTCTCTGGCGCTGATGGACGCTGGCGTGCCAATTAAAGCCGCCGTAGCAGGTATCGCTATGGGTCTGGTGAAAGAAGGCGACAACTACGTTGTACTGTCTGACATTCTGGGCGACGAAGATCACCTGGGCGATATGGACTTCAAAGTGGCGGGTTCCCGCGACGGTATCTCTGCGCTGCAGATGGATATCAAAATTGAAGGTATCACCAAAGAGATCATGCAGGTTGCGTTGAACCAGGCTAAAGGTGCGCGTCTGCACATCCTGGGCGTGATGGAACAGGCGATCAACGCGCCGCGCGGCGATATCTCTGAATTCGCGCCGCGTATCCATACCATCAAGATCAGCACGGACAAGATCAAAGACGTGATCGGTAAAGGCGGTTCTGTGATCCGCGCGCTGACTGAAGAGACCGGCACCACCATCGAAATTGAAGATGACGGTACTGTGAAGATCGCGGCGACCGACGGTGAAAAAGCGAAATACGCTATCCGTCGTATCGAAGAGATCACCGCAGAGATCGAAGTCGGCCGTATCTACAATGGTAAAGTGACCCGTATCGTTGACTTTGGCGCGTTTGTTGCCATCGGCGGCGGTAAAGAAGGTCTGGTTCACATCTCTCAAATCGCGGATAAGCGTGTAGAGAAAGTGACCGATTATCTGCAGATGGGTCAGGAAGTCCCGGTTAAGGTTCTGGAAGTTGACCGCCAGGGCCGTGTACGTCTGAGCATTAAAGAAGCAACCGAGCAGTCTCAACCTGCGGCTGCGCCGGAAGCTCCGGCGAGCGAACAGGCCGAGTAAGGTAGCCTTTTGCCCTCCGCAGTGCGGAGGGCTTTAGACCTGGCTGGACGCCTTGTTGAGCCACCGGGGAACAGGACGTTCATTCAATCGTTGTCTTCGGGAGTGGGAAATGAAGCCTTTTTTGCGCTGGTGTTTCGTTGCGACAGCACTTACGCTTGCAGGATGCAGTAATTCCGCCTGGCGTAAAAGTGAAGTCCTCGCAGTACCATTGCAACCGACTTTACAGCAGGAAGTGATTCTGGCGCGTATGGAACAGATTCTTGCCAGTCGGGCTTTAACCGATGACGAACGCGCACAGCTTTTATATGAGCGCGGAGTGTTGTATGATAGTCTTGGTTTGAGGGCATTAGCGCGAAATGATTTTTCACAAGCGCTGGCAATCAGACCGGATATGCCTGAAGTATTCAATTACTTAGGCATTTATTTAACGCAGGCAGGCAATTTTGATGCTGCCTATGAAGCGTTTGATTCTGTACTAGAGCTTGATCCAACTTACAACTACGCGCACTTAAACCGCGGTATCGCATTGTATTACGGCGGCCGTGATAAGTTAGCGCAAGATGATCTGCTGGCGTTTTATCAAGACGATCCCAATGATCCTTACCGCAGCCTGTGGCTGTATCTTGTTGAGCAGAAGCTTAATGAGAAGCAGGCGAAAGAAGCGTTAAAAGCACGTTTCGAAAAATCGGATAAAGAGCAATGGGGATGGAACATTGTCGAGTTCTACCTGGGCGACATTAGCGAAGCAACGCTGATGGAAAGGCTCAAGGCGGACGCAACGGATAACACCTCGCTCGCTGAGCATCTCAGTGAAACCAACTTCTATTTAGGTAAGTATTACCTAAGTCTGGGGGATTTGGACAGCGCCACGGCTCTGTTCAAACTGGCGGTGGCCAACAACGTTCATAACTTTGTTGAGCACCGATACGCATTGTTGGAATTATCGCTCCTGGGCCAGGACCAAGATGACCTGGCAGAATCGGACCAGCAATAGCTGACGAACATATCAGCCCGTAATCTTTTTGATTGCCATCACCTTCGCGGGTGAGGGCGTTGTTGTTCGTTAATACACCTACTTTGAGCCGGTTCACACTTTTCAATGAAAATTGCAGATCAATTTCATGATGAGTTATGTAGACTGGCCGCCATTAATTTTGAGGCACACGTACTACATGGCTGAATTCGAAACCACTTTTGCAGATCTGGGGCTGAAGGCTCCTATCCTTGAAGCCCTTACCGATCTGGGTTACGAAAAACCATCTCCAATCCAGGCAGAGTGCATTCCGCATCTGCTGGGCGGTCGCGACGTGCTGGGCATGGCCCAGACCGGTAGCGGCAAAACCGCAGCGTTCTCTTTACCGCTGCTCAACAATCTTGATCCTGAGCTGAAGGCACCTCAGATTCTGGTGCTGGCGCCAACCCGCGAACTGGCGGTACAGGTGGCCGAAGCCATGACGGATTTCTCTAAACACATGCGCGGCGTAAACGTGGTTGCCCTGTACGGCGGTCAGCGTTATGACGTGCAGTTACGCGCCCTGCGTCAGGGGCCGCAGATCGTTGTCGGTACGCCGGGACGTCTGCTTGATCACTTAAAACGTGGCACTCTCGACCTCTCTAAACTGAGTGGTCTGGTGCTGGATGAAGCCGACGAAATGCTGCGTATGGGCTTCATCGAAGACGTTGAAACTATTATGGCGCAGATCCCGGAAGGTCATCAGACCGCTCTGTTCTCCGCCACCATGCCGGAAGCGATTCGTCGCATTACCCGCCGCTTTATGAAAGAGCCGCAGGAAGTGCGCATTCAGTCCAGCGTGACTACCCGTCCTGACATCAGCCAGAGCTACTGGACTGTCTGGGGTATGCGTAAAAACGAAGCGCTGGTGCGTTTCCTGGAAGCGGAAGACTTTGATGCGGCGATTATTTTCGTACGTACCAAAAACGCGACCCTGGAAGTAGCAGAAGCGCTGGAACGTAGCGGCTACAACAGCGCCGCGTTGAATGGCGATATGAACCAGGCGCTGCGTGAGCAGACTCTGGAACGCCTGAAAGATGGTCGTCTGGACATCCTGATCGCCACCGATGTTGCGGCACGTGGTCTGGACGTTGAACGTATCAGCCTGGTGGTGAACTACGATATCCCGATGGACTCCGAGTCCTACGTTCACCGTATCGGTCGTACCGGTCGTGCGGGTCGCGCCGGTCGCGCGCTGCTGTTCGTTGAGAACCGCGAGCGTCGTCTGCTGCGCAACATCGAACGCACCATGAAGCTGACCATTCCGGAAGTGGAACTGCCGAACGCAGAACTGCTGGGTAAACGCCGTCTGGAAAAATTCGCCGCGAAAGTTCAGCAGCAACTGGAAAGCAGCGATCTGGATCAGTACCGTGCGCTGCTGGCGAAAATCCAGCCGTCTGCCGAAGGTGAAGAGCTGGATCTCGAAACGCTGGCTGCCGCACTGCTGAAAATGGCGCAGGGCGAGCGTCCGCTGATTCTGCCGCCGGATGCGCCGATGCGTCCTAAGCGTGAATTCCGTGACCGTGACGACCGTGGTCCGCGCGATCGTAATGACCGTGGCCCGCGTGGCGACCGTGAAGAACGTCCGCGTCGTGAACGTCGTGACGTTGGCGATATGCAGTTATACCGCATTGAAGTGGGCCGTGATGACGGCGTTGAAGTTCGTCATATCGTGGGCGCTATCGCTAACGAAGGCGACATCAGCAGCCGTTACATTGGTAACATTAAGCTGTTCGCGTCTCACTCCACCATCGAGCTGCCGAAAGGTATGCCGGGCGAAGTGCTCCAGCACTTCACGCGTACCCGCATCCTGAACAAGCCGATGAATATGCAGCTGTTGGGTGATGCGGTTCCGCACGCGGGCGGCGAACGTCGCGGCGGTGGTCGTAGCTTCAGTGGCGAACGTCGTGAAGGCGGTCGTAATTTCAGCGGCGAACGTCGTGAAGGTGGTCGTGGTGATGGTCGTCGCTTCAGCGGCGAGCGTCGTGAAAGCCGTGGTCCGCGTCGTGATGACTCTACCGGTCGCCGTCGTTTCGGCGGTGATGCGTAACTCACGCTGACCTGCGCATTCACAGCGTAAAGTAAAATATACAGCCCCGATCGTCACAATCGGGGCTTTTTTTATTTCTTTTGTACTCGTGTACTGGTACGGTGCGGCGTATTGAGAGATAGTCACACTATAAATGACTGGAGAGAGAGCTGAATGGCAACACTTACCACCACCCAAACGTCACCTTCGCTGCTTGGCGGCGTGGTGATTATCGGCGGCACCATCATTGGCGCGGGGATGTTCTCCCTGCCGGTGGTCATGTCCGGGGCGTGGTTCTTCTGGTCGATGGCGGCGCTGGTCTTTACCTGGTTTTGTATGCTGCACTCCGGGCTGATGATTCTCGAAGCCAACCTTAACTACCGCATTGGTTCGAGTTTCGACACCATCACCAAAGATCTGTTGGGGAAAGGCTGGAACGTGGTCAACGGCATTTCTATTGCCTTTGTGCTCTACATCCTGACTTACGCCTATATCTCGGCGAGCGGCTCAATTCTGCATCATACCTTTGCTGAGATGTCGCTGAACGTTCCGGCGCGAGCGGCAGGTTTTGCCTTTGCGCTGCTGGTGGCGTTTGTCGTGTGGCTGAGTACGAAGGCGGTCAGCCGGATGACGGCGATTGTGCTGGGCGCGAAAGTGATTACTTTCTTCCTGACCTTCGGCAGCCTGTTGGGGCACGTTCAGCCTGCCACGTTGTTTAACGTGGCTGAAAGCCACGCGTCATATACGCCGTACCTGCTGATGACGCTGCCATTTTGTCTGGCCTCTTTTGGTTATCACGGTAACGTACCGAGCCTGATGAAATATTACGGCAAAGATCCGCGTACCATCGTGAAGTGCCTGATTTATGGGACGTTACTGGCGCTGGCGCTCTATTCCGTCTGGCTGCTGGGGACGATGGGCAACATCCCGCGTCCGGAATTTATCGGCATTGCGCAGAAAGGCGGCAATATTGATGTGCTGGTACAGGCGTTGAGCGGCGTGCTGAACAGCCGCAGCCTGGATCTGCTGCTGGTGGTGTTCTCTAACTTTGCGGTCGCCAGTTCCTTCCTCGGCGTGACGCTGGGGCTGTTTGACTATCTGGCGGATCTGTTTGGTTTTGATGACTCGGCAATGGGGCGTTTTAAAACCGCGCTGCTGACGTTTGTGCCGCCAATTGTCGGTGGCCTGCTGTGGCCGAACGGTTTTCTGTACGCCATTGGCTATGCAGGTTTAGCTGCAACTATCTGGGCGGCCATTGTGCCTGCGCTGTTGGCGCGCAAATCTCGCGAACGTTTCGGCAGCCCAAAATTTCGCGTCTGGGGCGGTAAACCGATGATTGCCCTGATTCTGGTCTTCGGTGTCGGCAACGCGGTTATCCATATTCTGTCGAGCTTTAATTTGCTGCCGGTGTACCAGTAACGTTATTGTGCCGGATGGCGGTTGCACCTTATCCGGCCTACTTGATGCTGTAGGCCCGGTAAGCGAAGCGTCACCGGGCAAAACAACGCACTACCCCAACAATTCCTGCTTCACATCCATCGCTAAATCAAACGAATGCAGGCGTGCCTGGTGGTCGAAAATCTGCCCGTTTACCATAATTTCATCCGCCTGGGTTTCCCGCAGAATGGACACCAGCCCGTGGCGGACTTTCGCTTTATCGCCGACCAGCGACATACTCAGCGCCTGCTGCACGCCATACTGCTCGGATGGCGACCAGAAGGTCTCCATATTCTCAATCGGCGGCGGCAGTTGGCCGGTTTCCCCACGGCGTAGCTTCACGAAAGCCTGCTGCATGGAGGTAAACAGGAATTCGGCGTCGCGGTTGCTGTCGGCGGCGATAATATTGATACACACCATCGCGTACGGTTTTTCCAGCCGCGCTGAAGGTTTGAACTGGGAACGGTACAGATGCAGCGCCTGGAACAACATATCCGGCGCGAAATGCGAAGCAAAGGCGAACGGCAGGCCAAGCTGGGCCGCCAGTTGCGCGCTATACAGGCTGGAGCCCAGTAGCCAGACCGGGATCTGCTCGCCGTAGCCGGGCACCGGGCGCACATGCGGATTAGGATCGCGAGCGTCGAACCAGTCCACCAGCTCTGCGACATCGCGTGGAAAGTTATCGATATCGCCGCTCATATGGCGACGCAGCGCGCGCATCGTCGGCTGATCGCTACCCGGCGCGCGTCCCAACCCTAAGTCGATACGCCCCGGGTAGAGCGTATTCAGCGTGCCGAACTGCTCGGCAATCACCAGCGGTGAATGGTTAGGCAGCATCACGCCGCCGGAGCCAAGATGTAATGTTGTGGTATTGGCCGCCAGATAACCAATCAATACCGAGGTCGCCGCGCTGGCGATACCGGTCATGTTGTGATGTTCCGCCAGCCAGTAGCGGTGATAGCCGCGCTTTTCAGCCAGCCGTGCGAGATCAAGCGAGTGCGTGAAGGCTTCTTTTGCCGAAGCTCCTTCAGGGATCGGCGCCAGATCCAGCACCGAGAACGGAATAGAACGGCTCACTTTGTTACCGGTTAATCTTTTAATACTGCATTAAAGATTAGCGAATGTTGTTAACAAAGTGAGCTTTATGAGACTGACGGCAAAAACAATGCCCGATGGTACTGCGCTTATCGGGCCTACGGGATCGCTATTTATAGGCCGGATAAGGTCTTTATGCCGCCATCCGGCTAGGCCTGTAGCTCCAGCCCGGCCAGCCGCTTCCAGTAGCCGTTACAGTCGCTATGGGCGGCAAGCGGTAATGGTGCGCCGCCGTTTTCGTTAGCGCGAAAGGCATCAAGCATGGCAAATGTCTCCGTACCCAACGGCGACAGCCGCACGATATCGACCAATCCCTGCATCGACGTCAGTTCGTTGCCAAGGTTATAGACATAGCCGCTCATGGTCTGAATACCGTTAAGCACAAACACCTGCTGATTCTCTTGCGAGAACACGTCACGACCGTTTGGATACTTGATACAGCAGGTTTCGCACTCATCTTTCGGGCGGTCTTCCGAACGGGCGGTAAAGCAGCGAGCGGAGTAGGCCAGCGGCAGATGCCCGTAGCTCAACACTTCCACTTCAAACTGATTGCGGATGCCCAGTTCATCGCACTGATTAAGCAAATTCACCAGCCAGTCGCGGGACAGCTCCACTGGCATACACCAGCGTACCATGCCTTCTTTCAGCAACCGGCGCAGCGTGACCGCGTTGTAGCAGTTCAGCGCATGGCCGGCGACAAACGGCAGTTTGCGCTCGGCGCACAGATTCACCACGCCAAGATCGCTGGCTTCCAGCAGAAAATCGCCGTTGTCCACATAGCGTTTCAGCTCGCTTAATTCAGATGACGCCTGTACCAGCGCCAGGGTGGAGAGCACCACCTGCTTACCGCTGGCGGCGAGGGATTTCGCCATTTCCAGCCAGTCGCCGACTTTGGTTGCGCGACGCTTGCTGCACACCGCTTCGCCCAGATAAATGACATCAGCGCTGCTTTTTGCGGCCTGCTGATAAAAATCTTCCAGCGTCTCTTTCGGCCAGTAATAAAGCACCGGTCCTAAGGAATATTTCATAGCTCCTCTCACTGCCATTTACGGTGATATGCGCCAAGCGTGGTTTGGGTGCCTTCGGACATCGCGCCGAGCGTCTCCATCCAGTCGCGCTGTGGAACGAAGTTTTGCGGGGCGGCTTTGCAGCGATCGATTGCCTGGCGCCATACTTTCGCCACCTGGCTGACGTAGGCCGGGCTGCGCTGGCGGCCTTCGATCTTCACCGAAGCGATGTTCGCCGCCATGAGCTCCGGCAGCAGTTCCAGCGTGTTCAGGCTGGTTGGCTCCTCCAGCGCGTGATAGCGCTCGCCGTCCACTAAATAGCGGCCTTTACACAGCGTTGGGTAGCCTGCGTTTTCGCCATCCTGGTAACGGTCAATCAGGACATCATTCAGGCGCGATTCCAGCCCCTGCGGCGTTTGCTGCCAACGGACAAAGCGGGCGGGAGAGCAGGCGCCGACGGTATTGGGCGACTCCCCCGTCAGGTAGGAAGAAAGATAGCAGCGACCTTCCGCCATAATGCACAGGCTGCCAAACGCGAATACCTCCAGCGGCACCGGCGTGACGCGGGCTAGTTGTTTTACCTGGTGAATCGACAGTACACGCGGCAGTACTACACGGTGGACATCAAAGTTGCGGTGATAAAAGCGAATCGCCTCTTCGTTGGTTGCCGAGGCCTGAACGGAAACATGGCGCTCAATATGCGGGTAACGCTCTGCGGCATATTCCAGCATAGCGAGGTCGGCGAGAATCAACGCGTCGGCGCCAAGCTGCGCCGCCATATCCACGGCGCGCTGCCAGCGGGCATAGCCGTCCGGATGCGCAAAAGTATTAATGGCGATGTGTAATTTGCGGCGATGCTGGTGAACAAAACTCACCGCTTCCTGCAATTTTTTTTCGGTAAAGTTAAGGCCGGCAAAATGACGGGCATTGGTATCGTCTTTTAACCCGATATAAACGGCGTCAGCGCCGTTTTCGATGGCCGCCTTCAGCGCCGGGAGATTTCCGGCAGGGCAGAGCAGCTCCATAATTTATCCTGAGGGTTACGTCTGAGACGCAAAATTGTTAACGAACAGGGATTTTAGTTAACCTTGCTGCGACAATTTTTGATTTAAGGCAGTTAAAGGCGTATTGGTAACACCAATAATGGGGTAGAAAATCAGACCCAATTGTTGATTTACGCCGCCATGTGATTTATTGGATATGGCAAAATAACAGGACTATTGAAACAGGGAGTAAAGCTCGTGTTAGATAAACTGCGTTCACGCTTAGTCCATGCTGGCCCGTCTCTGATGAGTGTACCGGTTAAACTGACGCCCTTTGCGCTAAAGCGCCAGGTTCTGGAACAGGTTCTGAGCTGGCAGTTTCGTCAGGCGCTGGCCGATGGAGAGCTGGAATTCCTCGAAGGTCGTTGGTTAAGCATTCATGTTCGTGACATCGACTTAAAATGGTATACCACGGTTGAAAATGAAAAGCTGATCGTTAGCCAGCAGGCGGATGCTGACGTCAGTTTTAGCGCCGACGCCAGCGATCTGCTAATGATCGCCGCCCGTAAACAGGATCCGGATACGCTCTTTTTCCAGCGTCGACTGGTCATTGAAGGCGATACTGAGTTAGGGTTGTATGTGAAGAATCTGATGGACGCCATCGAACTGGAGCAGATGCCGAAAGCGTTACGCGTTATGCTGCTGCAACTGGCGGATTTTGTTGAGGCGGGAATGAAAAACTCGCCGGAAACCAAACAGACCTCGGTAGGTGAACCATGCTAATTCGAGTAGAAATTCCCATTGATGCGCCTGGTATTGATGCGCTGTTACGCCGTTCATTCGAAAGCGATGCGGAAGCGAAGCTGGTTCACGATTTGCGTGAAGATGGTTTTCTGACGCTCGGACTGGTGGCCACGGATGATGAAGGTCAGGTGGTGGGCTATGTCGCCTTTAGCCCGGTTGATGTGCAGGGCGAAGATTTACAGTGGGTCGGCATGGCGCCGCTGGCGGTCGATGAAAAGTATCGCGGGCAAGGGCTGGCGCGCCAGTTAGTGTATGAAGGGCTGGATTCGCTCAACGAGTTCGGCTACGCGGCGGTCGTGACGCTGGGCGATCCGGCGTTATATAGCCGCTTCGGTTTTGAACTGGCCGCACATTACGATCTTCACTGCCGTTGGCCCGGTACGGAAAGCGCTTTCCAGGTACACCGTTTGGCTGAGGATGCGCTGGAGGGCGTGACGGGGCTGGTGGAGTATCACGACCACTTCAATCGTTTTTAAGCACCGGCGTTTGCAGGCTGGACAGCAGCGCCTCAAACGCTTCGCGTTCCGTCACAAGGCGCTCCTTCTGGCGCTTTGTGAGCTGTTTGATGCGATACTCTATGCGCAGGGCCAGCGAGCGATTGCCGACCTGCGCCGCAAACGCCAGCGTTAACTCGCCTTTTCCCCGTAATGCTTTTGCGCCTTTTCCCGTTTGATGCTGCCTGTAACGACGCGCCACATCGGTGGTTATTCCGGTGTAAAGCGCATTGTCTGCAGTACGAATCAGATACAGATACCAGGGTGTCATTGTCGCCATCAGCATGATAATTTTCAGGTTCCCAGTATAAGCGAGAATAAAGATGGACACACTTACCGCTATTGGCCGTTGGCTGGCGAAACAACACGTGGTGACCTGGTGCGTACACCATGAGGGAGAGCTGTGGTGCGCCAATGCGTTTTATTTGTTCGATGCGCAAAACGTCGCGCTGTATCTGTTAACGGATGATAAAACCCGCCATGCGCAAATGTCCGGCGCGTGCGCGCCAGTTGCGGGAACGGTCAATGGTCAGCCGAAAACGGTGGCGCGCATTCGCGGCGTGCAGTTTAAAGGGGAAATTCGCCGTCTGGAGGGGCAGGAGAGCGACGCCGCGCGTAAAGCTTACCTTCGTCGCTTCCCGGTCGCCAGGGTGCTGCCAGCGCCGGTATGGGAAATCCGGCTGGATGAAATTAAATTCACCGACAACACGCTGGGGTTTGGTAAAAAACTGCACTGGTTACGTGACTCACGCGCCCAGCAGGCGTAGCGCCTCGCGGTTAAATGCCGGCAGGTCGTCAGGCGTGCGGCTGGTCACCAGCTGATCTTTATCGACGACGACTTCCTGATCGTAAAATTCCGCGCCCGCGTTCTTCACATCGATAATAATCGGTTTCACCGCCGTGAGTTTGCGGCCACGAATGACATCGGCGCTGATCAACAACTGCGGGCCGTGGCAAATGGCAAAAACCGGTTTACCGCTGTTAACGAAATCGCGGGTAAAATCCACGAAACGGCTGTCGCCGCGCAGGTAGTCCGGCGAATGACCTCCCGGCAATAGCAAGGCGTCGAACTCGTCGGGACGAACGTCATCAATAGCCTTATCAATGGTGACGCTGGCCTCGCCTTTTTTTCCTTTCACCGTTTTACCCGCCTCTTTTTCGATGGTGATGACCTCATGGCCGGCCTGACGGAATTCTGCTGCCGGCGAGGTAAATTCTGAATCTTCAAATTCATCGGTAATCAAAACGGCAATTTTCTTACTCATGCGTTTCCTCCGCAGTGGTGGCGTCGGGTAAGGCAAATTTTCCACAATGATGGATACTTACCTCGTAGACTATTAAGCCTGGTCGATAGGGCCGAGAGTGCAAGGTGGACAAATCTGTAAAGGAGCGAGGATGAGTCAGGTACTGATTACCGGCGCGACCGGACTGGTCGGCGGACATCTGCTGAGAATGTTAATCAACACGCCGCAGGTGAGCGCTATCGCCGCGCCGACGCGTCGCCCGCTGACGGATATTGTCGGCGTTTATAACCCTCACGATCCGCAGCTTACCGACGCGTTAGCTCAGGTGACCGACCCGGTGGATATTGTTTTTTGCTGCCTGGGCACGACCCGGCGTGAAGCGGGAAGTAAAGCGGCGTTTATTCATGCGGATTATACGCTGGTGGTTGATACCGCGCTGACCGGGCGTCGACTGGGTGCGCAGCACATGGTGGTGGTCAGCGCAATGGGAGCAAACGCGCACTCTCCGTTTTTCTACAATCGGGTGAAAGGAGAAATGGAAGAGGCGTTAATCGCGCAAAATTGGCCTCGTTTGACGATTGCCCGGCCTTCTATGCTGCTCGGCGACAGAACAACGCGGCGGGTGAATGAAACGCTTTTCGCTCCGCTATTCCGGCTGCTGCCCGGAAACTGGAAATCGATTGATGTGCGGGATGTGGCGCGGGCCATGCTGGCGGAAGCGCTGGCGCCAGCACAAGAAGGCGTGACGATTCTGACCTCATCGCAACTGCGGGAAAAAGCGGAATAGCGAAGCCGGATGATTTACCGGATGGCGACGCGGTTTACACATTTTTATCGCCACCCGGCACACCGGTTACTTAATATACGTAAAGGCGGTGGTCACGCGTTTCACGCCGCTCACCCGGCTGGCGATGTCCGCTGCCGCTTTACCTTCACGTTCAGTCACCAGGCCCAGCAGGAACACTTCGCCATTTTCGGTGGTGACTTTCACGTTTGACGATTTTACCTGATCGCTGGTCAGTAGCTGTGAGCGAACTTTCGTGGTGATCCAGGTATCGTTAGAGGCGGTCCCCAGGCCGATAGGCTGACCCTGGCGAATCTCGTTATAGACCTCGGTGGTGCCTTCAACGCCCATC
Organism: Salmonella sp. 32070601201500089SM; assembly: GCF_017573605.1. Taxonomy (NCBI): domain Bacteria; kingdom Pseudomonadati; phylum Pseudomonadota; class Gammaproteobacteria; order Enterobacterales; family Enterobacteriaceae; genus Salmonella; species Salmonella sp. 32070601201500089SM. Next base: position 164,036 of record NZ_JAGETK010000006.1, on the reverse strand, counting down.
GCTATCTGTTTCGCGCGTGCGGAGAGTTCGCTGTTTGGCGACTGGCCCACTAACAAAACTTTGCCCTGATAAGCCGTGACATTGATGCGCGTCTCTTTTTTGATTTGCTCATCTTTCGACAGCGCGCTGCTGACACGCAGTTCCAGCGTTCCGTCATCCACCTGGGTGCCCACGCTACGCGGGTCGGTTGCGGCTTTGGTGCCGACGGCTGCCGTACCCACTACCGCGGCGGCGACGCAACCTTGCAATAGCAACGCAGAAATAAGGACTGCGAGCGGCGAAAATGCCTTCATGTGTACTCCTTAATCATCCTGGTGAGGAAAAAGCGTGTTATCGATCAAATCGCACAGGCAGTTTACCGTCAGCATATGCATTTCCTGAATGCGCGCGCTGTGGTGTGAAGGGATACGAATTTCGACATCCTGCGGCCCTAATAGTCCGGCCAGCTCACCCCCGTCATACCCGGTTAGCGCCACAATGGTCATGTCACGTGTGACGGCTGCTTCAACGGCTTTTACGATATCGCGACTATTACCACGCGTAGAGATCGCCAATAAAACATCGCCTGCATGTCCCAGCGCCCGGACTTGTTTTGCATAAACTTCATCGTGCAGGCGATCGTTAGCGATCGCAGTTAAGACCACATTATCGGTATTTAGTGCAATGGCGGGTAAACTGGGTCGCTCCGTTTCAAAGCGGTTAATCATGCTGGCAGCAAAATGCTGTGCGTTGGCCGCGGACGTCCCGTTTCCACAACAGAGGATTTTGTTGCCGTTAAGCAGGGAATGAACCAGCGTCATGGCGGCGCGGGAAATGGCATCCGGAAGTGCTTCCGCCGCAGCAATTTGAGTTTGAATGCTTTCTGTAAAGCAAACTTTGATTCTTTCGAGCACGCTAATCCTTAAAATCTTCAATTATGAGTGGTCGTTAAACGCATCCCGAAACCACTCAATCTCATTTCCGGTGAAGGCTAACACATCGAACCGACAATCCACAGTATCAAAACTCCCATTCTGGCGGGCGAGCCACAAGCGGGCAGTATGTAATAATTTGTGTTGCTTGCTGCGGGTCACACTAGCCGCCGCGCCGCCATAAAGCCCGGAGCGCCGATAGCGGACCTCAACAAAAACCGTCGTTTTTCCGTCGCGCATGATCAGATCGATTTCGCCGCCGCGCTCGCGCACGTTGGCGGCGATAAACCGCAGTCCTTTGCTTTCCAGCCAGCGACGCGCGGCAGCTTCCCACGCGTCGCCAGCCTGTTTACGCGTTAGCTGGCGGGAACAATCTCCCCTTGCTGGTATTTGAGCCATGATAACTTCCTGTTAATCACACAATCCGGGCTGGCGGTTAATGCGCCGGTATTACCATTGATCTCAAATCCCTGCACCTGACGCATCTGCGAAAAGTGGTTCGCCAGCGTCCAGGCATCCACGCCCATGGCGTACATCCGCGCCAGAGAATAGTCGTTATGTACAGCGCTCAGCGCCTGCTGCATCAACGGCATATTGCCGCCTGCCAGCATAGGAATTTCACTGTATTGTAAACCCTCCATTTCCAGACGGAAGTCGGGGCCGGAGGTGCCTTGCGCGCTGCGGGAGCTGGCATACAGCGTCGCGCCGCTCTGGGTGCCGTTACGCATGGCGATCATCGGTTTGATAAAGCCAATCTCTTCCGGCGTAGCCAGAATATAGACCGCGTCTACGCGTCCGCCACCGGTGATTTGCGCGTCGGTCGGCGGCGCAGGGATAGTCAGACCGCCAATGGTGACGCCAGGCTGCGCAGGCACGCTGGCGGCGACCGGACTGCCCGTCAACGCGATACCCGCGCCGCCGTTCACGCCCATTTTCAGCTCGGCTACGGAGCCGAATTTTTGCTGTAACACGATGCCGCCGCCCAGTTTTTGCCACTCCTGGGTGAAGGCGTTCGCCACGCGATCGCCAAGCGCGCTGCGTGGGATCAACAGCAGCGGCGACTGCTTGCCCTGGTCATAAATATGATGCGCCGCGTCACGGGCTTCATCTTCCGGAGAGAGCGCGAAATAGCAGATATTAGGGAAGCTACGTACCGTTTCCGGCTGGTTGAGCGCCAGCACGTTGAGCGGCGTGTTGCTTTTCATCAGCGCTTCCACATTGTTTTTCAACAACGGCCCGACCACGATACTGGCGCCGTCTTGCTGAACCTGAGCGAGCACCTGATCCAACGGCTGGGAAGAGGTATCATAGATTTTTAATTCAGCGGAGGGATCCGCCGGCGCGCTTGCTGTAGCAGGGGGAGTCTGTGGCGCGCTGACTGGCGTAGCGGACTGGGCTGGAGCGTCATCAGTCAGATCGCTCACCGAGGCCTGCGACGGACTGGCGACGCCGTTGGTCATTTGTGGTTGCGTCTCCTCCACGCCAGGTTCGACCGGCGCGTCAGGCGCGGCGGCAGGCTGCATCTCTACCGCCTGGGTGCCGAGGTTTTTCGCGGCTTCGAAACCTTGCTGGATGGTACGGCCAAACACGGCAGCCTGACCGTTCAGCGGCAGCAGCAGAGCGATTTTGCTGGTGGAAGCTGGTTTAAAACGTTGTACATTGACGAGCTGCGTCGGCAGCATTTTCGCCCCCGGATTTTGCGGGTAGCGTTTTTGCCAGTCGGCGATCCCGGCTTTCAGCATGTCTGGATCGTTGCGGTTGTCAAACCAGACGCGTTGCAGATCCAGCCAGCCCTGAAGCACATTTTCATCAGCGTTGATAACTAACGTCCTGGCCTGATCCGGCGTCATGGCGGAGAGCGCCTGCCAGGTGGCGTCGATATTTTTTTGTTTATCTTTCGCCGCCAGTAGCGGTTCCTGGGCGATTAACGCCCGCAACAAGGTAAGCGACGGGCGTCCCTGGCTGGCAACGATCTGCGCCTGCCAGTAACGCGCTTGCTGATGTGGCGCAAAGTCGGCGGGTTTTAGTTTATCCAGCAAGGCCTGCGCGCCTGCGACATCTTTTTGCGCCAGTTTGATTTCTACCGCTAATAAAGATTGTTCGCGACGCTGGGCATCGTTCAGATTTTGCGGGAGTTGATTGAACAACTCGACGGCCTGCTGGCTTTTTCCTTCTTTCAGCAGTGCATGAATGGCGAGTAATTGCCAGTTGGTCTTGCTATCATCTGCGCTTTGCTGCATCTGATGCAGGTAAAAGGCGGAGTCAGCTTGCGCTGAACCCTGCATATAGGCTGCGCTTTGATCTGGCGCCTGGGTGCCGCACCCGGCGAAAAGTAGCGCAGCCAGGACGACAGGCAGCGCGCGCGCGGCGTTCAAACGAGAAAATGTTGAGGGTACCATACTGTATCCAGTGATATTTTTTTACGCAATGCTCAATATTAAATCGGCAATACGGACGACACAATGAAACAAAACGAATCGGCGGATAATTCTCAGGGCCAACTCTTTATTGTACCTACTCCTATCGGTAATCTGGCGGATATTACCCAGCGTGCGTTGGAGGTGTTACAGGCTGTAGATCTGATTGCCGCCGAGGATACTCGTCACACCGGTTTATTGCTGCAACATTTTGGGATTAATGCCCGGTTGTTTGCGCTGCACGACCATAACGAACAACAAAAAGCGGAAACGCTGGTCGCGAAGCTAAAAGAAGGGCAGAACATTGCGCTGGTTTCCGACGCCGGTACGCCGCTGATTAATGACCCCGGCTACCACCTGGTGCGTACTTGTCGCGAAGCGGGGATTCGCGTGGTGCCGCTACCGGGGCCGTGTGCGGCGATTGCCGCCCTGAGCGCCGCTGGCCTGCCATCCGACCGTTTCTGCTATGAAGGCTTTTTACCGGCGAAATCCAAAGGCCGCCGTGATGCGCTAAAAGCCATTGAAACGGAACCGCGAACGCTGATTTTTTATGAGTCAACCCACCGCCTGTTAGATAGCCTGGAAGATATCGTCGCGGTATTGGGAGAATCCCGTTATGTGGTGCTGGCGCGTGAGCTGACCAAAACCTGGGAAACCATTCACGGCGCGCCGGTCGGCGAGCTGCTGGCGTGGGTCAAAGAAGATGAAAACCGTCGCAAAGGCGAAATGGTGCTGATTGTCGAAGGCCATAAAGCGCAAGAAGACGACCTGCCCGCCGACGCGCTGCGCACGCTGGCGCTGCTACAGGCAGAACTGCCGCTGAAAAAAGCGGCGGCGCTGGCAGCAGAAATTCACGGCGTGAAGAAAAATGCGCTGTATAAGTATGCGCTGGAGCAGCAGGAAGAATAAAAGCGAGCGCCCGGGAACCGCCTTTTATCGCCATCGTGTTAATACTCAATCAGGTGATTGATGTGGGTAAATTGATGGGGGCATTGGGCGGTGATAGCGGGCCGGACCTTTCCTTCGGGCTTACTCTCGCGATCAGCAACGCATAACCGACTCCTTTTTAGACGATCATTAATTCCACGCCTGTTTTCGCTAATGCCGCTTTATCCTGTTTGCTGATGGTGTCATCGGTTATCACACAGTCGATCTTGTCCATCGGCAATACCTGGTTAAAGCCGCGACGGTTAAATTTGGTCGCGTCCAGTACCGCGATAACTTTGTGTGCCGCCGCCGCCATGACGCCGCTAATGGAATAACCTTCGTTAAACGTGGTAATACCGTTTGTCGCATCAATACCATCCGCCCCGACAAACATGACATCGGCGCTGATGCCGTGTAGCGATCGTTCCGCAATCGTGCCGTGCATTGAGTGGGTTTTATGCCGTACCGTACCGCCGCAGACCACCAGCGTGAGATCTTTATTTTCTGATAGCGTAAAAGCGGCAGGCAAGCTGTTAGTGATCACCGTAATATTGCTTTTTCGCGCGAGCGCTTCCGCAATCAGTAATGTTGTGCTCCCGCTATCCAGAATGATGGTCATTCCTTCTTCAACCATTGCCGCAGCCGCCTGGGCAATCCGCTTTTTCGGATCGCTGGCGAGTTGATACCGATCTTCCAGAATGACTTCCTGATTGTCGCCTTCCGCCAGATGACTTCCCGGTTTTGCCGCGCCGCCATGAAAACGGGTGACAAGGCCTTTCTCTTCCAGCAGACGCAGGTCAGCACGGATAGTTACTTCAGAAATACCAAAGGTATTTGAAAGGTCCATCACCAGCACGCTGCCTTGCGTATTAATCAGGTCGACAATTTTATTTCTTCGCTCAAATGAGTTCATATTGATTTGCCTGATAATTAACTGTAACTAGTTTAAACGAAGGATTGCGAAAGGTGAACGCTAAATTTCGAAAGGAAATGTGAGCCAGCGCAGGTTGCTGGCTCGTACCATCAGGAAAGTTGAAGTAAGATTTTGCCCTGCATGGGCGCGCCATTAAGCGCTTTGACTGCTTCTGCAAAGCTTTCCGCATCGCCGCGATGGGCAATGAGAGGGGCCAGTTGAAGACGTTTTTCAGCCAACAGGCGCGCTGCGGTTTCCCATTCCTCTCCTGGCCATGGCGCGGAGTAGTTCATCCAACTGCCGAGGAGCGTGAGCTCTTTACGCAAAATTAACCCGAATGTACGCGTTGTCAGGGTGAGATCGTGATGTAACGTCCCCACCAGCGCCAGCTGCGCGCGCGGCCCGGCGATATCGATAGCCAGCGAGACGGTCTGGGGAGTTCCTGCCGTTTCGAGAACCAGTTGATCAAACTGAATGTCGGACAACGCGGTCTGGATGTCGTCGGCGGTCATTTCCCGGCTATTACAGGTATGCGTTGCGCCGAGCGCTTTCGCAAGTTCCAGTTTCTGCGGATTGATATCAATCGCCGTTACGCTTCGCGCGCCCAGTTCCCGCGCGCACTGTAAGGCCAACAGGCCAATTGTCCCGGCCCCGACGATAATTACGTTTTTCCCCTCGCAGCCCTGCGCCAGATGAAAGGCGTGTAAGCCCACGGTAATCGGTTCGATAAACGCGCCATCTTCAATTGGCATATCAGACGGCAAGCGGAAAAGATTGGCCCGTTTGACCACCACATACTCCGCATTACCGCCTTCGCTGCGCGATCCTACAAACTGATACTGTTTGCATAAAGAAAAGTAACCGCGTTCGCATTGCGGACAGTGAAAGCAGGGAAGAAGCGGGACACAAGCGACGGCATCGCCGGGCTGCATATCCGTTACGCCTGTGCCGTAGGATTCAACGTAGCCGCTGAATTCATGACCTAACGTAATAGGATAATAATGGGCGCCCTGCGCGAAAATACGCGGGATATCCGACCCGCAAAGCCCTGAGCTAACGACCTTGACCAACACATCGTCCTCGGCTTGCAGTTGTGGTAAGGGACGTTCTTCAACGCGCACGTCTCCCTCAGCGTGAATAACCACTGATTTCATAACATTCTCCAGGAAGGTGAGGGGAGCGATTGCTCCCCTAAAATTAAGAGGCGATTTGACTTTGCTGTAGCGCCGTGGCTTTCTCAGCCGCGACAAACTGTCGGGCGCGACGCCAGGTCAGCAGTACGCCGGCCAGATAGATAATGGCAATGACGGCGAAGCCGACGATATTCTGCCAGGTAAAAAGTTGAATCAGCAGCCAGGTGATGGGAGAACCGCCCTGATCCAGCGAGGCGACTTGTCCGCCTGCTTTTAGCGCTCCGGCATTGGCAGCCAGTTGGGTATGCAGGCCAATCGTCTGGGTGGCTATCCACAGGGTGATACCCATAATAATGACACCTGAAATCAGCGTGCGGAACAGGTTGCCCTGGTGTACCGCAACCGCCATCGCAATAAAGAAACCGATGGTGGCGAGGTCGCCGAACGGCAGCACCTGGTTCCCCGGTACTAAGACGGCAATCAGGATGGTCAGCGGAATGAATATCAGGCTCGCGGAGACAACAGAGGTATGACCGAGCAGTAGCGCTGGATCAAGGCCTATCAGGAACTCCTGCCCGCCAAATTTGGCCTGTAGACGTTTACGCGCATGTTTCGCGATAGGCGTTAGGCCATCCATAATAGGTTTAATGACGCGTGGCATAAGCAGCATCACCGCTGCAGTTTTGACCGCCAGTTGCAGAACGGCTTTAGCGTCGTAGCCTGCCAGTACACCAATCACCAGCCCCATCACGAAGCCGACAGTCACCGGCTCGCCAAACGGTCCGAAGCGTTTCTGGACATCATCTGCGCTAAAGTGAATACGATTGAGGCCCGGAATTTTTTCGATAATGGTATCAACGAGCACCGCCACGGGGCCCAGGTACGCGGATGAGCCGTGTGGGATAGCAATCCCCTCGAGGCCAAAATAGTCGCGGGTATCTTTGGCAAACCAGTCCCCCAGTTTGTAGACAAAGGCGGCATGAACCACAACGCCCAGAATCCCCAGCCAGTATGAACCGGTCGCCAGATGCAGCATGGCGCCCGTGAAGGTCATGTGCCAGATATTCCAGATATCGACATTCACCACGCGGGTCATGCGGGTCACCAGCATCAGGACGTTAACCCCGATGGCGACAGGGATCGCGACCAGCGCGATTTGTGACGCCCAGGTCATGGGCGATGAACCTGGCCAGCCGACGTCAATAACGTGGAGATTGATTTGGAAATGTTCCGCCATGGCTTTCGCCGCGGGGCCGATAGAATCCAGCATCAGGCCGATGACCAGACCAATACCCACGAAGCCGATACCAATATGCAAACCCGATTTAAAACAATCCCCAAGCTTCATTCCCAGCAGTTTAGAGAACACGATGATCACCAGAGGCAACATCACCGTTGGGCCTAAGTCGAGGATATAACGCATTATTTCGCTAAACATACGTTACCCCATGAGAATGGACAGAATTTTTTGCTGTAATGCTTCAATACCCACGCCGGAAACAAAAGGCATACCGTGAACGACGGGAATATCGCCGAAGGCGCGATCGACCCTGGCAGTGGTACAGATAAGATCGGCGCCGTCCATATAGGTTTCGATTTCGGTGACCCGGCATTGCACTAAGTCGAGCTCAATATGGTTGGCATCACATAGCTCTTTAATTTCTTCCGCAGCCATCGTTGAGGTTGCAACCGCACCGCCACAGGCCACAATTACTTTACGTTTCATAGGGTATTCCTCATTATTATCAATTTATTATCAAACCTGGACGCACTGCTCAGGCTCAAGGATGGTTTCCTGAAAGCGTATCGCCAGTTCGGCATCCGGCGCGCTTAACAGGGCATCGAGGGTGCTTGGGTTCTGTAGCTCACTAAACAGGCGGCGCAGAAGTTTTAGCTGTGCCGCCGGGTTTTCAACGATTAAGGCGATGATTAACGAAACGGCAATCTCTTCGTCATCATCCGCCTGTTGAAACATGACCGGCTTATCTGGACGAATCAGATAGATAGCGGGTGATTTCGCATGAACCGCCTCGCAATGAGGGATAGCGACGGCGTGACGCTCCAGCGCAATGCCGGTAGGAAAAGACGCTTCACGTTCCACCAGCGCCTGCGGATAACTATCATGTACCACGCCTTTCGCCAGCATCTCTTTGCCAATGTGCGCCAGCGCCTGTTGGCTCGAGTCGAATGTGATTCCGGTTCGGACAAATAGTTGGCTCATAAATTCTCCATTATTCAGGCGACATCCGGCGTGCAACCGAAGCGATAAGCGCGCAGAACATCCTGAATTTTGTCAATAATCAGGTTATGCGGCGTAGGGGTGAGCACGCCCTCAGACAGGCGTTCAAACTGTACGGGCATAAACTGGCTAATTAATCCCAGCGGCAATGTGACGTTGTTCAGATTGGCGATTAACTTCTCTACGCTTTGACGAATACGCGGGTGCGGCCAGTAATAGCGAATACGGTCAGACAAACTAAAGTGGATGTCGACCATCGCCTGGCTCCAGGTTGGACGGTAGTATTTTTTCCAGTAGCCCGGTTCGTTTAGCATAACTTCATCAATGACCTCCAGTACCCGACTACGTTGTTCCGGGGAGATCAGCTCGTTTTCCATTTGCGCAAGTGCGAAAATGGCTTCGCGCAGCGCGAAAGTGAGCGCCGGGCCGACCTTCAGAATGGCGTAATGATCGCGTACCAGCGCACGGTAGGCCTGTCGCGTCTGATAATCAGTCGAATGCGCTTCATAGACCATCGGCGTTTCTTTTATCCATGCGGAGAGCGCCTGTGCCGCCTGCGGCTGATAATGAATAATCTGGGTATGATCAAATTCAACGCCCGGCTGTACGACAATCGCGATAACCCGGTTCAATGCCTCATCCAGCCCCAGGGCGCGAAAAGCAGCCTGATGCGTTTGCAGCGTGCGGGCCGCATCCTGTTCGCGGGTAACATGCACGGCGTTAATGGCGCTGGCTTCCCCGCCAGGAACCGGAACTTCAGTGCCGATAACATAGGTTAAATGGCGTTTTTGTTCGTTGGTCGCCGTCGTTTCCGCTGCCTGGCAAAGCAGGGCGGCGCGTTTAGCGACAACCATTGGGTCCAGCGGCGTCGGGTCGTCAGCGCAGGACATAGAGGCATCAAGATGGATTTTGCTAAACCCAGCAGCGACGTAAGCCTTAATGAGTTCGACGGATTTTTCCATCGCCGTATCCGCAGGTTCGTTTTGCCAGCAGTTAGGTCCCAGGTGATCGCCGCCTAAAATAAGCCGTTCGCGTGGAAAACCCACTTCCTGGGCGATGCCATAGACAAAATCACGAAAGTCAGCCGGTTTCATTCCGGTATAACCGCCAAACTGATTAACCTGGTTAGAGGTCGCTTCGATCAGAACTTTGTTCCCGCTATTCAGGTCAAAACGTAATGCGGATTCAATCACCAGCGGGTGTGCTGAACATACGGAACAGATCCCTATCTGTTCCCCTGCTTTGTGACGAGAAATTATTTCTTTCACTTCTGGCTCCGATATCTTTTGTTTATCTTCATAATATTTTGGGTTTGAAGGCAAAGGATAATAATGGCTTTCGTGATCCAGCTATGAAAACGCCCTTTGCCGTGCTAAATCCGGGGGCTTTAGAGCTTCCCTTCACAACCGCAGTCGGCAATCACTTTACGTACAACCTCTTTCATGGCCGCTTTCGCCGGGATCATGTAATGGCGGGGATCGCTGGCCTCTGCGTGTTGCGTTAAATAGTTTTTAAGCGCGCCAGAAAAGGCGATTTTAAGCTCGGTGGCGACGTTAACTTTGCAGATGCCCAGCGAAATAGCGCGGGTAATATCGCGGGTCGGCAGGCCAGAGGCGCCGTGAAGGACTAAGGGGACATCAACCCGCTGACGAATTTCCGTCAGTCGTTCAAAATCAAGTTTTGGTTCAGCGGTGTAGAGGCCGTGAGCGGTGCCGATAGCAATGGCTAACGAGTCGATACCCGTTTTTTCTACAAATTCCCGGGCCTGTTCCGGATGGGTATAAAGCGCATCTTTACCGTCAACGATAAGATCGTCTTCCTGCCCGCCGAGACGCCCAAGTTCAGCTTCAACGCTGACATCGTAGCGATGACAGTAATCAACCACGCTTTTCACCAGCGCAATATTGTCGGCAAAGGGGAAATGCGACCCGTCGATCATGACCGAGCGTACCCCGGCGGCGACTTTCATTTTGATGTCGGCCAGTTTTTCATGATGATCGAGATGTACCGCGAGAGGATGGTTCCAGCTTTTCGCCAGTTCTGCGGCGATGGCCACGATATTACCGACGCCTGCGTAGCTAAAGGTGCCTGGCGTACCGGCGACAATCAGCGGAGAGCGCAATTCTGCGGCGGTTTCCACCACCACTTGCAATGTCTCCAGGTTGTGGATGTTAAACGCCGGCACAGCATAACCTTCCTGCTGCGCCTTCTTTAGCATTGTTCTGCCTGAAATGATAAACATCCTTCCTCCGAAATCTTTCGTTTGTTTTCTGTGAAAGAATTTATAGGCTTTCGGAATGTTTTTTTGTGATTTTGATCTGATAAATGAAAGTTTCGAAATAAAGTGGAAGTTATCGAAAGTCAGGTATAAAAAAAGCATGTCGGGCAGACGTGCTTCAGACTACAGACTAAGGGCGAAAAAATACCGGGTAGCGCTGGCGCTTACCCGGTCTACAGATTATGCGGTTATACCCTGGTCGGAGAAGGGTACTGACTGGATCAGGTCACAGGTGCCGGGTTAAACACTGCCAGCTGGTTATGCAATCCCCATTGATCTGAGAAAGTCTTTTTCCGGCCGCTGGCGACATCGAGAATAAAGTGAAATAGCTTCCAGCCCACATCTTCGATTGTCTCTTCACCCGTGGCGATGGTGCCTGCATTGATATCCATTAAGTCATACCAGCGGTTCGCCAGCTCGGTACGCGTCGCCATTTTAATGACCGGCACCGCCATCAGCCCGTACGGCGTGCCGCGTCCGGTGGTAAAGACCTGTACGGTAATGCCGGAAGCGACCTGCTGCGTGCCGCAGACGAAATCGCTGGCGGGCGTCGCGGCGTAAATCAGGCCGCGTTTGGTGGGGCGCTGGCCCGGCGACAATACTTCGACAATGGCGCTCTTACCCGATTTAGCGATAGAGCCCAGCGCTTTTTCCACGACGTTCGCCAGGCCGCCTTTTTTGTTGCCGGGGGACGGGTTAGCGCTGCGATCGGTTTTCCCCATATCAAGGTAGTTATCGTACCAGGCCATTTCATCCAGTAGGCGTTTACCCACGGCTTCGTTGATGGCGCGCGGCGTCAGAAGATGAATGGCATCGCGCACTTCGGTGACCTCCGAGAACATGACGGTCGCGCCGCAGCGTACCAGCAGATCGGAAGCATAACCCACCGCCGGGTTTGCCGTGACGCCAGAAAACGCATCGCTGCCGCCGCATTGCATCCCGACGACCAGCTCGGAGGCCGGGCAGGTTTCGCGCTGGCGCTGGTTCAGTTTCGTCAGATGGCGTTCGGCGACCCGCAAAATATCGTCGACCATTGATTTAAAGCCGACATGCTGCTCGTCCTGTAAACGCACAATACTGGCGCTTTCAACGGCGATGGCGGGAACATCCTCGGTGCCTTCCAGCAGCCGTTCCGGCTGCAGTTTTTCGCAACCGAGGCCAATCACCATCACTTCGCCGCCAAAATTGGGGTTGAGCGCGATATTATGAATCGTGCGAATCGGCACGACCGCCGCCGGCGCGTTGATTGCCACGCCGCAGCCGTACAGATGGTTTAGCCCTACAACGCCATCGACATTCGGGTATTTGGGCAGGAGATCGCGCTCAATCACTTTCACCACATAATCGACCACGCCCGCCACACAGTGCACGCTGGTGGTAATGCCAAGCAGATTTTTGGTGCCGACGCTGCCATCGGCGTTACGATAGCCCTCAAACGTATAGCCTTCCAGCGGCGGCAGCGGTTCCGGTACTTTGGTCGCCAGCGGTAGCGTATTCAGCGGCGGCGCTTTTGGCAGTTCAACCAGCGACTCGTCGATCCAGCTTCCGCGCGGGATGTCGCGTACCGCATAACCGATGACTTCGCCATAACGGATGATTTCGCCGTGAGCGGGGATATCCGTCAGAGCGACTTTATGGCCTTGCGGAATATGTTCAGTCAGTTCCAGGCCATCCGGAAAACGTGTTCCGGCTTTAAGGCCGTGGTCATTAACAATAATTGCGACATTATCGGTTTCATGTACTTTTATATAAAACGCCGATGGCGATTCCTGGCGAATTTCGATATTGGCCATTGTTCAACATTCTCCAGCCTGGATGATAGAAATAGGATTATCTATTTTGGTTATGGTTAAATCGTTAAATCTCAATATAAGAAATAAAGTTCATGCATAATGAAATAAGAATGACAGGAGTATAAATATAAGAATGTGATCCAGATCACCGCAAATTATGAAATTTTTTATGTAGGCCGGGTAAAGCGTAAATGTGTGCATTAGCGCCCAGTATCATGGGCGTATGCTCAAAAATAAGCGTTAAATAATCCCTTTTTAATGAGCGTTTGCACAATGATTATCCGACATAGGCTGTTTATACTGAATGGCGAATTCAGTGTATCTGACGAGTTATTTGAAAATACCATGATAATAATAAAAGACGATAAAGATATCAGAACGGTATATTGTGCTACAGGATGTGTACCACATTAGAAATAGAATGCGGAGACCCATTCTGATTTCAGATAAGCATTTTATTGTCGTTGCTATAAGTTATGGTGGCGGCATCACATGTAGAGAATTAAAGAAATAAGCGAAGGTATAAGCGATGAATAACGCTATTTTCCCGAATAAGTTTAAAGCGGCGCTGGCGGCGCAACAGGTGCAGATTGGCTGCTGGTCTGCACTGGCAAGCCCAATCACCACCGAAGTTCTTGGTCTGGCGGGATTTGACTGGCTGGTGCTGGATGGCGAACATGCGCCGAACGATGTGACCACCTTAATTCCGCAGTTAATGGCATTGAAAGGCAGCGCCAGCGCGCCTGTGGTACGTGTGCCAACCAATGAACCGGTCATTATCAAACGGATGCTGGATATTGGGTTTTATAATTTCCTGATCCCCTTTGTTGAAACGCAAGAGGAAGCGGCTCGCGCCGTCGCCTCGACGCGTTACCCGCCGGAAGGCATTCGCGGCGTTTCCGTTTCTCACCGCGCGAATATGTTCGGTACGGTGCCTGATTACTTTGCGCAGTCGAACAAAAACATCACCATTATTGTTCAAATCGAAAGCCAGTTGGGTGTCGACAATGTTGATGCCATCGCCGCAACGGAAGGCGTTGATGGCATTTTTGTCGGCCCAAGCGATCTGGCCGCCGCGCTGGGTCATCTCGGCAATGCTTCTCACCCTGACGTGCAGCAGACGATTCAACATATTTTCGCCCGCGCTAAAGCGCACGGTAAACCGTGCGGCATTCTGGCGCCGGTAGAGGCGGATGCCCGCCGTTATCTGGAATGGGGCGCGACCTTTGTCGCCGTTGGCAGCGATTTAGGCGCATTCCGCGCCAGCACGCAGAAGCTTGCCGACACCTTTAAAAAATAATCCTGGTATGGAAAGAGAGAACGCTATGACGATGAAAGTTGGCTTTATTGGCTTAGGCATCATGGGTAAGCCCATGAGCAAAAACTTACTGAAAGCAGGGTATTCGCTGGTGGTGTCCGATCGTAATCCTGAAGCGATTGCTGACGTCATTGCCGCAGGCGCGGAAACGGCCTCTACGGCGAAGGCGATCGCTGAACAGTGTGACGTCATCATCACGATGCTGCCTAACTCTCCGCATGTGAAAGAGGTTGCGCTGGGCGAGAACGGTATCATCGAAGGCGCGAAGCCAGGAACCGTATTGATTGATATGAGTTCTATCGCGCCGCTGGCAAGCCGTGAAATCAGCGATGCGCTGAAGGCGAAGGGCGTTGAGATGTTGGATGCGCCGGTCAGCGGCGGCGAGCCGAAGGCGATTGATGGCACGCTGTCGGTGATGGTGGGGGGCGATAAAGCCATTTTCGACAAGTACTACGACCTGATGAAAGCGATGGCGGGTTCCGTGGTGCATACCGGCGATATCGGCGCAGGCAACGTCACAAAACTGGCTAACCAGGTGATCGTGGCGTTGAATATCGCCGCCATGTCTGAAGCGCTGACGCTGGCGACTAAAGCGGGCGTCAACCCGGATCTGGTCTATCAGGCGATTCGCGGCGGTCTGGCTGGCAGCACGGTACTGGATGCGAAAGCGCCGATGGTCATGGACCGAAACTTTAAACCAGGTTTCCGTATCGATCTGCACATTAAAGATCTGGCGAATGCGCTGGATACCTCCCACGGCGTTGGCGCGCAGCTCCCGCTGACCGCCGCCGTTATGGAAATGATGCAGGCGTTACGCGCGGATGGACACGGTAATGACGACCATAGCGCGCTGGCGTGCTACTACGAAAAACTGGCGAAAGTGGAAGTCACTCGCTAACGACGTTGTGCCCGGATGGCGTGTAGCGATCCGGGCCTGAATTTCAGGCTGGATAAGTGAAACGCCATCCGGCGTTGTGCAGTAACAGGCTACCACTATGAAAATCGTAATTGCCCCCGACTCCTATAAAGAAAGCCTTTCTGCCGCCGAGGTAGCGCAGGCGATAGAAAAAGGATTTCGGGAAATTTTCCCCGATGCGCAATATGTCTCTGTTCCGGTTGCCGATGGCGGCGAAGGAACGGTCGAAGCCATGATTGCCGCGACGCAGGGCGTTGAACGCACCGCATGGGTGACCGGGCCGTTGGGTGAAAAAGTGAAAGCCTGCTGGGGAATGTCCGGGGATGGTAAAACCGCGTTTATTGAAATGGCGGCGGCCAGCGGACTGGCGCTGGTTCCACCAGAAAAACGCAACCCTTTGATTACTACCTCGCGGGGAACGGGGGAGCTGATATTGCAGGCGCTGGAAAGCGGCGCAAGCAATATCATTATCGGCATTGGCGGCAGCGCGACAAATGACGGCGGCGCAGGGATGATGCAGGCGTTAGGCGCAAAACTGCGCGATGCAAACGGCGCGGATATCGGTTACGGTGGCGGAAGCCTTCATTGTCTAAGCGACATTGATATTTCAGAGCTCGATCCCCGTTTAAAACTCTGCGCGATTCGTGTCGCTTGCGATGTCTCTAATCCTCTGATCGGCGACAACGGCGCATCACGAATTTTTGGGCCGCAGAAAGGCGCGACCGAAGAGAACATTGTTGAGCTGGACAGAAATCTTGCTCACTATGCCGACATCATAAAAAAATCGCTGAATGTCGACGTAAAGGCGGCGCCCGGCGCAGGCGCGGCAGGCGGTATGGGGGCGGCGTTAATGGCTTTTCTCGGTGCGGAATTACGCAGCGGGATCGAAATTGTCACGGCGGCACTGAACCTGGAGGAGCATATCCACGACTGTACGCTGGTGGTGACGGGAGAAGGGCGGATTGATAGCCAAAGTATTCGCGGTAAAGTGCCGATTGGCGTCGCGAATGTGGCGAAAAAATATCATAAGCCAGTGATTTGCATTGCCGGCAGCCTGACGCACGATGTAGGGATAGTACATCATTATGGCATCGACGCTGTCTTTAGCGTACTCACGCGCATCGTGACGCTGGAGGAGGCTTTTCGGGGCGCTTTTGACAATATTTATCGGGCATCCAGAAATGTTGCTGCCGCTCTGGCGATAGGAATGCGCAGCGCAGGGTGACAAAGTCGCGCGAACCCTCTATACTGCGCGCCGAAGCTGACCAGACAGTCGCCGCTTCGTCGTCGTCCTTTCGGGGAGACGGGCGGAGGGGAGGAAAGTCCGGGCTCCATAGGGCAGGGTGCCAGGTAACGCCTGGGGGGGAAACCCACGACCAGTGCAACAGAGAGCAAACCGCCGATGGCCCACGTAAGTGGGATCAGGTAAGGGTGAAAGGGTGCGGTAAGAGCGCACCGCGCGGCTGGTAACAGTCCGTGGCACGGTAAACTCCACCCGGAGCAAGGCCAAATAGGGGTTCATAAGGTACGGCCCGTACTGAACCCGGGTAGGCTGCTTGAGCCAGTGAGCGATTGCTGGCCTAGATGAATGACTGTCCACGACAGAACCCGGCTTATCGGTCAGTTTCACTTCTTCATAAAACCCGCTTCGGCGGGTTTTTGCTTATCAGGCCGGTGAAGGGTATAGAGGTTGCAGAAGACGCCAGCGTCACCATCCGGCAATTAATTGACAGCCATGGTGACATAATATTATTCGTTTTTGTGATGAGAAACACAAAACGCTATGGATTGCGCTCTTTTTAGTTGAAGTGAAAAGTAATCGATTTCTTTCACAAAATTACATCCTGAAAAACAGCAAGAAAGCGGTGTAAATTATTTGTTGTAAATGAAAATTAAGTGTATGAAATATTTTGGTTAAAATTTTATTAAATGTTTCTTTACAAACAAATAAGGTAAAAAAATGTGACGCGTAACGGTTTTTAAGCGCATTTACCTTCGGTTTATACTTAAATTTGAGAAATTACGTTTTAAATTTAATGCTGGAATTGTCGATAAAATGTCCCGTAATTGATTGAAATATCGTCTTCATAGGATGTCGAAAATAGGAGGTAAAATAGACTGGTTATCGCCATAATATATCGTTATCCCGACCTTATTTTTTGATTGAAATCAGACTAAGTTGCTGTTTTATTTTTGTAACTTATTGAAATAATAGGTTTTATTTATTTAGTAAAGACCATGTGAAAATTGCAGTAAGTTAATTTGTGAGTGGTCGCACATAACCTTTAAGATTTAATTTGCTACACTTCCTGCCGTTCACAATGTTATTTCAGAGCGGTAGATATGAATACTCTTGTTCTCCCTAAAACACAGCATTTGGTGGTCTTTCAGGAAGTCATTAGAAGTGGTTCTATCGGTTCTGCCGCAAAATCGTTAGGGTTAACCCAACCCGCCGTCAGTAAAATCATTAGCGATGTTGAGGCCTATTTTGGCGTTGAGCTAATTGTACGCAAAAATACCGGCGTTACGTTGACCGAAGCGGGACAGGTACTGCTTTCCTGGTCTGAATCTATCACCCGCGAAATGAAAAACATGATCAACGAGATGAACAGTATGACGTGCAATACCGTTGTCGACGTCTCGTTTGGCTTTCCTTCGCTGATTGGCTTTACCTTCATGTCCGATATGATTCATAAGTTCAAAGAGGTATTTCCAAAAGCGCAGGTATCCATGTACGAAGCCCAGCTCTCTTCATTCCTGCCGGCCCTGCGCGACGGGCGGCTGGACTTTGCTATCGGTACGCTCAGTAATGAAATGCAACTACAGGATCTGCATGTCGAGCCGCTGTTTGAATCAGAGTTTGTCCTGGTAGCCAGCAAGTCCCGAACATGCACCGGCACCATCACACTGGAATCGTTAAAAGACGAACAGTGGGTGTTGCCGCAAACGAATATGGGCTACTACAGCGAATTACTCACCACTCTACAACGAAATGGCATCAGCATCGAAAACATTGTTAAAACAGATTCCGTTGTCACAATATATAATCTTGTTCTCAATGCTGATTTCTTAACTGTTATTCCCTGCGATATGACCACGCCTTTTGGCTCTAATCAATTTATCACGATACCCATAAAAGACACGTTACCCGTCGCACGTTATGCGGCGGTATGGTCTAAAAATTATCGTATCAAAAAAGCCGCTTCAGTATTAGTAGAATTGGCTAAACAATATTCATCATATAATGGATGCAGACGCAGGCAGTTAATAGAAATTGAATGATATGGAATAAACATATTTAGCGAAATTGACGTCACCTGTTTCTTTTGAACAGTGGGCAACGGTAACTTATTTTTAATACCCAGGTTAAGAGGTTATAATGCACATTACATACGATCTCCCGGTTGCAATTGAAGATATCCTCGAAGCGAAAAAAAGACTGGCGGGGAAGATATATAAAACGGGAATGCCTCGCTCTAACTATTTTAGTGAACGTTGCAAAGGCGAAATATTTCTCAAGTTTGAAAATATGCAGCGTACGGGTTCATTTAAAATTCGTGGCGCTTTTAACAAACTTAGCTCGTTAACGGAGGCGGAAAAACGTAAAGGCGTCGTGGCCTGTTCCGCAGGTAATCATGCACAGGGCGTTTCTCTTTCTTGCGCAATGCTGGGTATTGACGGCAAAGTCGTGATGCCGAAGGGCGCGCCAAAGTCAAAAGTGGCGGCCACCTGTGATTATTCGGCGGAAGTGGTGCTCCACGGTGACAACTTCAATGACACCATTGCTAAGGTGAGTGAAATTGTCGAAACCGAAGGCCGCATTTTTATTCCGCCTTACGACGATCCAAAAGTCATTGCCGGGCAGGGCACTATTGGTCTGGAAATTATGGAAGATCTGTACGATGTCGATAATGTCATCGTGCCTATTGGCGGCGGCGGTTTAATTGCAGGTATTGCCATTGCGATTAAATCGATTAACCCGACCATTAAAGTTATCGGCGTACAGGCCGAAAATGTTCACGGTATGGCGGCGTCTTATTACACTGGCGAAATAACCACGCACCGAACGACCGGCACCCTGGCGGATGGTTGTGATGTCTCCCGCCCGGGTAATTTAACCTATGAAATCGTTCGTGAATTAGTCGATGACATTGTTCTGGTTAGCGAAGATGAAATTCGTAACAGCATGATCGCTTTAATTCAGCGCAATAAGGTTATTACTGAAGGCGCTGGCGCTCTGGCCTGCGCCGCACTATTAAGCGGGAAATTAGATAGCCATATTCAGAACAGAAAAACGGTCAATATTATTTCTGGCGGCAATATCGATCTTTCTCGTGTATCACAAATTACGGGTTTAGTTGACGCTTAATCTTTTCGTGAGGATAGGATATGAGTACTACTGATAGCATTGTATCCAGCCAGGCAAAACAGTCGTCATGGCGTAAATCGGACACGACGTGGACGCTGGGTTTATTTGGTACCGCCATCGGCGCCGGGGTGCTGTTTTTCCCTATCCGCGCCGGGTTTGGCGGGCTTATCCCCATTCTGCTGATGCTGGTTTTAGCTTACCCCATTGCGTTCTATTGTCACCGGGCGCTGGCGCGTCTGTGTTTATCCGGGTCTAATCCGTCCGGCAATATTACGGAAACGGTCGAAGAGCACTTTGGTAAAACGGGCGGGGTAGTTATCACGTTCCTTTACTTCTTTGCGATTTGTCCGCTGCTGTGGATTTATGGCGTCACCATTACTAACACGTTCATGACGTTTTGGGAAAACCAGTTGCAGATGCCAGCGTTGAACCGCGGTTTCGTGGCGCTGTTCTTGCTGCTGCTGATGGCCTTTGTGATCTGGTTTGGTAAGGATCTGATGGTTAAGGTGATGAGTTACCTGGTATGGCCATTTATCGCCAGCCTGGTGCTAATCTCATTATCGCTGATTCCTTACTGGAACTCGGCGGTTATCGATCAGGTTGATCTCAGTAATATCGCGCTGACCGGGCACGATGGCATACTGGTTACGGTGTGGCTGGGAATCTCTATCATGGTGTTCTCCTTTAACTTTTCGCCCATCGTCTCTTCCTTCGTGGTGTCTAAGCGTGAAGGGTATGAGAAAGAGTTTGGCCGCGAATTTACCGAGCGTAAATGTTCACAGATCATCTCGCGCGCCAGTATGCTGATGGTCGCCGTGGTGATGTTCTTCGCCTTTAGCTGCCTGTTTACGCTCTCTCCGCAGAACATGGCGGATGCGAAAGCGCAGAACATTCCGGTACTTTCCTACCTGGCCAACCATTTCGCCTCTTTGTCGGGGACAAAATCCACTTTTGCAACGGTGCTGGAGTATGGCGCGTCTATCATCGCGCTGGTTGCTATTTTCAAATCTTTCTTCGGTCACTACCTGGGGACGCTGGAAGGGCTGAACGGCCTGGTGCTGAAATTCGGTTATAAAGGCGATAAAACCAAAGTCTCTATGGGCAAGCTTAACACCATCAGCATGATCTTCATTATGGGGTCTACCTGGGTCGTAGCTTACGCAAACCCGAACATTCTGGACCTGATTGAAGCGATGGGCGCGCCGATTATCGCCTCGCTGTTATGTCTGCTGCCGATGTACGCCATTCGTAAAGCGCCGTCGCTGGCGAAGTACCGTGGTCGTCTGGATAACGTGTTCGTCACCCTGATTGGTCTGCTGACCATCCTGAATATTGTCTACAAATTGTTCTAATCCTCACGTTTAGCCTGCGTTCCGCCCCAGGGCGCGGACGCAGGCTGACATCGACGGAGGCACTACATGAATGAATTTCCGGTCGTTCTGGTCATTAATTGCGGATCATCTTCTATCAAATTCTCTGTACTGGATGTCGCTACCTGTGATGTTTTAATGGCGGGAATAGCAGATGGAATGAATACTGAAAACGCCTTTTTATCTATTAATGGCGATAAGCCGATAAACCTCTCGCACTCTAATTATGAGGACGCGTTAAAAGCCATTGCCTTTGAGCTGGAAAAACGTGATTTAACGGATAGCGTGGCATTAATTGGTCACCGTATCGCGCACGGTGGAGAGCTATTTACGCAGTCCGTCATTATTACCGATGAGATTATCGATAATATTCGTCGGGTATCACCTTTAGCGCCGCTGCATAATTACGCTAATTTAAGCGGCATTGACGCGGCGCGGCACCTTTTCCCGGCCGTGCGTCAGGTGGCGGTATTTGATACCAGTTTCCACCAGACGCTGGCGCCGGAAGCCTATTTGTACGGATTGCCGTGGGAATATTTTTCCAGCCTGGGTGTGCGTCGCTACGGCTTTCACGGTACGTCGCATCGCTATGTTTCGCGGCGCGCGTATGAACTGCTTGACCTCGATGAAAAAAACTCGGGTCTGATTGTCGCGCATCTGGGCAATGGGGCGTCTATCTGCGCGGTACGCAATGGTCAGAGCGTGGATACCTCAATGGGGATGACGCCGCTTGAGGGGCTGATGATGGGCACTCGCAGCGGCGACGTTGATTTCGGCGCGATGGCGTGGATAGCTAAAGAAACCGGGCAGACGTTGAGCGATCTGGAGCGAGTGGTGAATAAAGAGTCCGGTTTGCTCGGCATCTCCGGGTTGTCATCCGACCTTAGAGTCCTGGAAAAAGCCTGGCACGAAGGACATGAGCGCGCCCGGTTAGCGATAAAAACGTTTGTCCACCGTATCGCCCGTCACATTGCCGGACACGCGGCATCGTTACATCGGCTGGATGGCATTATTTTTACCGGCGGTATTGGTGAAAATTCAGTATTAATTCGCCAGTTGGTCATTGAACATCTGGGCGTGCTGGGGCTTACGTTAGACGTTGAAATGAATAAGCAGCCGAATTCTCACGGCGAGCGCATTATTTCCGCTAACCCTTCTCAGGTTATTTGCGCTGTTATTCCCACGAATGAAGAGAAAATGATTGCCCTTGATGCCATTCATTTAGGCAACGTGAAAGCACCAGTGGAATTTGCATAACTTAACGGCTGTTCTGTAGAGAGATTATTTTTCATGAAGGTAAATATCGATACCAGCGATATGCTGTATGCCGAAGCATGGCGTGATTTTAAAGGTACGGACTGGAAAGAAGAAATTAATGTCCGTGATTTTATTCAGCATAACTATACGCCCTATGAGGGGGATGAATCTTTTCTCGCCGACGCGACGCCAGCGACCACGGCGTTGTGGGAAAAGGTGATGGCGGGAATACGTATCGAGAACGCGACCCATGCGCCGGTGGGTTTCGATACCAACATCGCGACGACGATTACCGCGCACGATGCGGGGTATATTGAAAAAGATCTGGAAAAAATCGTCGGTTTACAAACGGATAAGCCGCTTAAACGCGCTTTGCATCCGTTTGGCGGCGTTAACATGATCAAAAGTTCATTCCACGCTTATGGCCGCGAAATGGACGCCGATTTTGAATATACCTTTACCGACCTGCGGAAAACCCATAATCAGGGCGTATTCGATGTTTACTCGCCGGATATGCTGCGCTGCCGTAAATCCGGCGTATTAACCGGTTTGCCGGATGGTTATGGTCGCGGGCGCATTATTGGCGATTATCGCCGCGTCGCGCTGTATGGCATCCGTTATCTGGTGCGCGAACGCGAGCTGCAATTCGCCGACCTGCAGTCGAATCTGGAGCGGGGACAGAATCTTGAGGCGACGATTCGCCTGCGTGAGGAGTTGGCGGAGCATCGTCGCGCGCTGCTGCAAATGCAAGAGATGGCGGCGAAATACGGCTACGATATCTCCCGCCCGGCGCGAAACGCGCAGGAAGCGGTACAGTGGCTCTACTTCGCTTATCTGGCGGCGGTAAAATCGCAAAATGGCGGTGCAATGTCGCTGGGAAGAACCGCCTCGTTCCTTGATATCTACATTGAGCGCGATTTCAACGCGGGCCTTCTGACAGAGCAGCAGGCGCAAGAACTGATCGACCATTTCATCATGAAGATCCGCATGGTGCGCTTCCTGCGCACGCCGGAATTTGATTCGCTCTTTTCCGGCGATCCGATCTGGGCCACCGAAGTTATTGGCGGGATGGGGCTCGATGGCCGCACGCTGGTGACGAAGAACTCCTTCCGTTATCTGCATACCCTGCACACGATGGGGCCAGCGCCGGAGCCGAACCTGACCATACTGTGGTCTGAAGTGTTGCCGGTGGCATTCAAAAAATATGCTGCGCAGGTCTCCATCGTGACCTCATCTTTGCAGTATGAAAACGACGATTTAATGCGTACCGACTTTAACAGCGACGATTACGCCATCGCTTGTTGCGTCAGCCCGATGGTCATCGGTAAGCAGATGCAGTTCTTCGGCGCGCGCGCCAACCTTGCCAAAACGTTGCTGTACGCTATCAATGGCGGCGTTGATGAGAAACTGAAAATCCAGGTTGGGCCGAAAACCGCGCCGTTAACGGATGAGGTGCTGGATTACGACGCGGTAATGGAGAGCCTCGACCATTTTATGGACTGGCTGGCGGTGCAGTACATTAGCGCGCTGAACATCATTCACTACATGCACGATAAGTACAGCTATGAAGCTTCGCTGATGGCGCTGCACGACCGTGATGTGTATCGGACGATGGCGTGCGGCATCGCCGGACTGTCGGTGGCGGCGGATTCCCTGTCCGCCATCAGGTACGCTCAGGTGAAGCCGATCCGCGACGAAAACGGCCTTGCCATCGACTTTGCTATTGAAGGCGAGTATCCGCAGTACGGCAACAACGATGAGCGCGTGGACAGCATCGCCTGCGACCTGGTGAAACGCTTTATGCAAAAAATTAGCGTGTTGCCGACGTATCGCAATGCGGTGCCGACGCAGTCCATTTTGACCATCACCTCGAACGTCGTGTACGGGCAGAAGACCGGCAATACGCCGGATGGACGCCGCGCCGGAACGCCGTTCGCGCCGGGGGCGAACCCGATGCATGGTCGTGACCGCAAAGGGGCGGTGGCCTCGCTGACGTCGGTGGCGAAACTGCCGTTTACCTACGCCAAAGACGGTATTTCGTACACCTTCTCGATTGTGCCTGCGGCGCTCGGGAAAGAAGATGCGGTGCGGAAAACCAATCTTGTCGGCCTGCTGGACGGTTATTTCCATCATGAAGCACAGGTAGAAGGCGGGCAGCATCTGAACGTCAATGTCATGAACCGTGAAATGTTGCTGGATGCGATTGAACATCCGGAAAACTACCCGAACCTGACGATCCGCGTTTCCGGCTATGCCGTGCGCTTCAATGCGCTGACTCGTGAGCAGCAACAGGACGTTATTTCGCGCACCTTTACTCAGGCGATGTAACGTGAACGGGGCGATCGTGTGGATCGCCCCGCGACGGATCTTCACTGAACGGTAATCTTAGGGGGAGATATGATTAGCGCATTTGATATTTTTAAGATTGGCATTGGACCTTCAAGCTCCCATACCGTAGGGCCAATGAATGCAGGAAAATGTTTTATCGATCGGCTGATCGACAGCGGCGACCTGCCGCGAACGACGCGCATCACGGTTGATCTTTACGGATCGCTATCGCTGACGGGCAAAGGCCACGCGACCGATACCGCCGTCATTATGGGCCTGGCGGGCAATACGCCGCAGGATGTCAATATTGATAGCATTCCGGCGTTTATCCAGGAGGTTGCCCGCAGCAGCCGTTTATCGGTGGCGGGTGGCGCGCATGTGGTGGATTTTCCCGTCGCCGACAGTATTTTCTTTCACGCTGAAACCCTGGCGCGCCATGAAAACGGTATGCGTATTACCGCCTGGCACGGACAAACGCCGCTTTTACACAAAACGTATTACTCTATTGGCGGCGGCTTTATTGTCGAAGAGGAACGCTTTGGCCAGTCGCACGACGTAGAAAAATCGGTGCCGTATGATTTTCATTCCGCCAGCGAACTGTTGACGCTGTGTGAAAGGCAGGGGCTCTCGGTTTCCGGCCTGATGATGCAAAATGAACTGGCGTTGCGGAGCAAAGAGCAGATTGACGCTGGCTTTGCCCGCATCTGGCAGGTGATGGCGACCGGAATTGAACGTGGCATGAATACTGAGGGCGTGCTGCCGGGGCCGCTGAACGTTCCACGCCGCGCGGTAGCGTTACGGCGTCTGCTGGTCTCCAGCGATAATCTCTCCCGCGATCCGATGAACGTCATCGACTGGATTAACATGTTCGCCCTGGCCGTGAGCGAAGAGAACGCGGCGGGCGGGCGAGTGGTCACCGCGCCGACCAACGGCGCGTGCGGCATTATTCCCGCGGTGCTGGCCTATTACGACAAATTCCGTCGTCCGGTCAATGCCAACTCTATCGCCCGCTATCTGCTGTCGGCGGGGGCGATTGGCATGCTGTACAAGATGAACGCCTCGATATCCGGCGCGGAAGTGGGGTGTCAGGGCGAGGTTGGCGTCGCGTGTTCGATGGCGGCGGCGGGGCTGACAGAACTGCTGGGCGGCAGCCCGGCGCAGGTCTGTATTGCGGCGGAAATTGCGATGGAGCATAACCTTGGCCTCACCTGTGACCCGGTGGCGGGTCAGGTACAAATCCCTTGTATTGAACGTAATGCGATTAACGCCGTTAAAGCGGTGAATGCGGCGCGAATGGCGCTACGCCGTACCTCTGAGCCGCGGGTTTCGCTCGATAAAGTGATCGAAACCATGTACGAAACGGGTAAAGACATGAACGACAAATATCGCGAGACGTCGCGCGGCGGTCTGGCGATTAAAGTCGTTTGTGGATAGGCCCGACAGGCGCAGAGTGAGCAGGCTATGGGATAACGCAGAAGACAGAAGCTGAGAAAAGGGCGCACCAAAGTGCGACCTTTTTTGTTGTGATACGCGTCAAATAGAGAAAATAACAATATTAAATAAATAGTAAATAGAAAATAATTCTTAACCCACAAGAAATGCAGGCGTTTTATTGGTAAGTTTTTCTCTTATCGTGCGCGTATGATTTTCTTATTACAAGAAAGTACCTGCACCTCACGTTCTGCATATCGCCTTGCTGCGGCACGAAAAATAAAAAAACCTCTACCTACACATTGAGCGAGAATTCTATGGAATCGGCTAGTAATACCAGCGTAATCCTCGACGCATCAGCCCCGGCGCGTCGGGCAGGGATGACAGAAAGCGAATGGCGTGAAGCCATCAAATTTGATAGTACCGACACCGGTTGGGTTATTATGAGTATCGGGATGGCGATCGGCGCAGGGATCGTTTTTCTTCCTGTCTAGGTTGGCCTGATGGGACTTTGGGTCTTTTTACTCTCTTCTATTATTGGCTATCCGGCCATGTACCTGTTCCAGCGGCTGTTTATTAATACGCTGGCGGAATCCCCGGAATGTAAAGACTACCCCAGCGTGATCAGCGGCTATCTGGGCAAAAACTGGGGTATTTTATTAGGCGCGCTGTACTTTGTGATGCTCGTCATCTGGATGTTCGTCTATTCTACGGCGATTACTAACGACAGCGCCTCTTATCTGCATACTTTCGGCGTAACGGAAGGATTGCTTTCCGATAGTCCATTTTATGGTCTGGTGCTGATCTGCATCCTGGTAGCGATTTCCTCACGCGGTGAAAAATTACTGTTCAAAATCTCCACCGGCATGGTGCTGACCAAGCTACTGGTAGTGGCGGCGCTGGGCGTCTCTATGGTGGGTATGTGGCATCTGTATAACATTGGCGCGCTGCCGCCGATGGCCCTGCTGATTAAAAACGCCATTATTACCCTGCCATTTACGCTGACCTCGATTTTATTTATCCAGACGTTAAGCCCAATGGTGATCTCTTACCGTTCACGCGAAAAATCTATTGAGGTCGCACGCCATAAAGCGCTGCGTGCCATGAATATCGCGTTTGGCATCCTGTTCGTTACCGTATTTTTCTATGCGGTTTCCTTCACCCTGGCGATGGGGCATGACGAAGCGGTGAAAGCCTACGAGCAGAATATTTCCGCCCTGGCGATCGCCGCGCAATTTATTAGCGGCGATGGCGCTGGCTGGGTCAAAGTGGTTAGCGTAATTCTGAACATCTTTGCCGTCATGACCGCCTTCTTTGGCGTTTATTTAGGATTCCGCGAAGCGACGCAAGGCATTGTGATGAATATCCTGCGCCGCAAAATGCCCGCCGAGAAGATTAAGGAAAATCTGGTACAGCGCGGCATTATGATTTTCGCTATTTTGCTGGCCTGGAGCGCCATTGTGCTCAATGCGCCGGTACTGAGCTTCACCTCTATTTGTAGCCCTATCTTCGGTATGGTGGGCTGTTTAATTCCGGCATGGTTGGTCTACAAGGTTCCCGCATTGCACAAATATAAAGGCGCTTCGTTGTACCTGATTATTATTACCGG
Organism: Salmonella sp. 32070601201500089SM; assembly: GCF_017573605.1. Taxonomy (NCBI): domain Bacteria; kingdom Pseudomonadati; phylum Pseudomonadota; class Gammaproteobacteria; order Enterobacterales; family Enterobacteriaceae; genus Salmonella; species Salmonella sp. 32070601201500089SM. Next base: position 136,827 of record NZ_JAGETK010000006.1, on the reverse strand, counting down.
TCTGCTGCTATGCGTTTCTCCGTTCCTGGCATTCTCTTGATATACCTGAGATTAAGGTTGTTGTTATGTTTGAATCTAAAATAAATCCATTGTGGCAAAGTTTTATCCTGGCCGTACAGGAAGAAGTAAAACCGGCGCTGGGGTGTACTGAGCCAATTTCACTGGCGCTGGCGGCAGCGGCGGCGGCGGCTGAACTTGACGGCACAGTTGAACGCATTGACGCGTGGGTTTCGCCTAATCTGATGAAAAATGGTATGGGCGTTACCGTTCCAGGAACGGGAATGGTAGGGCTACCGATCGCCGCGGCGCTTGGCGCGTTGGGCGGTGATGCGAAAGCCGGGTTGGAGGTGTTAAAAGACGCTTCCGCTAAAGCCGTTGCCGATGCAAAAGCGATGCTGGCCGCCGGACATGTCGCAGTGATGTTGCAGGAGCCATGTAACGATATCCTGTTTTCACGGGCGAAAGTGTATAGCGGCGATAGCTGGGCATGTGTCACGATCGTCGGCGATCATACAAACATTGTGCGGATAGAAACCGACAAGGGCGTGGTATTTACCCAGGCCGATAATGCGCAGGAAGAAGAAAAAACCTCGCCACTGGGAGTGCTGTCTCATACCTCGCTGGAAGAGATCCTGGCGTTTGTGAATGCGGTGCCCTTTGACGCTATCCGCTTTATTCTCGATGCGGCCAGGCTAAACGGCGCGTTGTCGCAGGAGGGACTGCGTGGTTCCTGGGGGCTGCATATTGGTTCGACGCTGGCCAAACAGTGCGATCGCGGTCTGCTGGCGAAAGATCTCTCCACGGCGATTTTGATCCGTACCAGCGCGGCGTCAGACGCCAGAATGGGCGGCGCCACGTTGCCCGCGATGAGCAACTCCGGCTCCGGCAACCAGGGGATTACCGCCACGGTGCCAGTCATGGTGGTTGCTGAACATGTCGGCGCCGATGACGAACGCCTGGCGCGCGCGCTAATGTTATCGCATTTGAGCGCTATCTATATTCACCATCAGCTTCCGCGTTTGTCGGCGCTGTGCGCGGCAACTACGGCGGCGATGGGCGCGGCAGCGGGTATGGCGTGGCTGATAGATGGTCGTTACGACACTATCGCAATGGCTATCAGCAGTATGATTGGTGATGTCAGCGGGATGATTTGCGATGGCGCGTCGAATAGCTGCGCGATGAAAGTCTCTACCAGCGCGTCGGCGGCGTGGAAAGCCGTACTGATGGCGTTGGATGATACGGCGGTGACCGGAAACGAAGGGATTGTGGCGCACAATGTCGAACAATCTATTGCGAATTTGTGTTCGCTGGCGTGTCGCTCAATGCAGCAGACCGACAAGCAGATCATCGAGATTATGGCCAGTAAAGCGCATTAATAATCACGCCCCGGCATGACGTCGGGGCAGCGTGTTGCCCGATGGCGCTGCGCTTATCGGGTCTACCTGTTATCAGCCGGAGCGGGCGCTTGCGCCGCCATCCGGCATGATTTCAGGCTGCGGCCTCTTCTTCTGCCAGCCGGGCTTCGGCGTCCGCCACGATGGCTTCCAGTTCGGTTAGCATCTCTTCATAGCCCAGCGGCACAGTGGCGCTCATCGCCTCCTGTACGGCAGGTTTTACCACGGGCTGACGTTTCTTCGCCGATTTTTTGCTCATCTTGCGACTCCTTTTCTGGCTGGCTACACCGGTAAATCTACCAGTAATGCGCGCAGCGGCGTATCGGCAACCAGCGTAATGTTAGGTTCATCACGAATAAATGCGCCATCTCCGCAGGTTAATGTCTCGCGTTCTTCGTTGTGCGTCATCGCGTGGAACGTACCGTGAATCGACTGCAAATAGGCGCGCGGCCCGTGAAGCTGGAAGTTAAGCGATTCGCCTTTCTCCAGCGTAATATGATGTACCCAGACCTGTTGGCGCAGTTGTAAGCTGTTTTGCTCACCGTCGGGCGAGGCAAGAAGCTGTTGTTGCGCCGCCAGGAGTGGGATTTTTTGTACCAGCGTGTTTTCCCGTTCAGGACAGGCGTCAAGCCACAGTTGCATTCGGGTTAACGGCTTAACTTTGCTGATATTATGTTCGCTGTAGCTAATGCCCGGCTGCGCGGCGAACAGTAACGCTTCGCCCGCTTTAGCCTGTACATGGTTGCCGTCGCTGTCGCGGTATTCCGCTTCGCCGTCCAGAATCAGGTTTAAAATATCCACCTTTGGATAAGTTCGAGGCTGAAAAGAGGCGCCCGGCGCCAGCACTTCCTGGTTCAGTACGCGCAACGACGCGTAGCCCAGCAGTGTAGGGTCGAAATAGTGTCCAAAGGAGAAGGTATAGCGGGCCTGTAGCCATCCGTAGTCTGCCTGTCCACATTGTTTGGCGGTTCGGGTCGTAATCATCGTTATTAACCTCTCTTTACTTCCTTTTATGTTAAGGGGCTGGACGCTGCATTGTTAGCCAGATATTCTGCCCGGTATGTTCAAATTTCCTGAATGAGAACGTTATGGCTAAAGAGAGAGCGCTGACGCTTGAAGCATTGCGTGTGATGGACGCCATTGACCGCCGGGGCAGTTTTGCCGCAGCGGCTGATGAGTTGGGGCGGGTGCCCTCCGCGCTGAGTTACACCATGCAGAAGCTGGAAGAAGAGTTGGACGTTGTACTGTTCGATCGCTCCGGCCATCGTACAAAATTCACCAACGTCGGACGTATGCTGCTGGAACGCGGGCGGGTATTGCTGGAAGCGGCAGACAAGTTAACGACGGATGCTGAAGCGTTGGCCCGCGGTTGGGAAACGCATCTGACGCTGGTCACTGAAGCTCTGGTACCGACGCCTGCTTTTTTTCCGCTGATCGACCGGCTGGCCGCTAAAGCCAATACGCAGCTTTCATTGATTACCGAAGTACTGGCTGGCGCATGGGAGCGGCTTGAGCAGGGGCGGGCGGATATCGTTATCGCCCCGGATATGCATTTTCGATCGTCGTCGGAAATTAACTCCCGTAAGTTGTATACGTTAATGAATGTGTATGTCGCCGCGCCTGACCACCCTATTCATCAGGAGCCGGAGCCGCTTTCGGAAGTGACGCGGGTTAAATACCGCGGCGTAGCGGTAGCGGATACCGCGCGCGAGCGGCCAGTATTAACGGTGCAACTGCTGGATAAGCAGCCACGTCTGACGGTAAGCACGATTGAAGATAAACGTCAGGCGCTGCTGGCCGGGCTTGGCGTCGCGACCATGCCATATTCGATGGTGGAACAGGATATTGCCGAAGGGCGGCTACGCGTGGTCAGCCCGGAATCGACCAGCGAAATCGATATTATTATGGCCTGGCGGCGCGACAGTATGGGGGAGGCAAAAGCCTGGTGCCTGCGGGAAATACCTAAGCTATTCGCCGGAAAATAAATAGCGCGCGGCGCTTTAAAAGCGGCGCCGCGCCGCCATCAGGAAAAACGTTTCGGATCGGGGCCGAAGCGGTTGTCGCCCGGCGTACCATTCTGGCAGTTGAACGCGATGATGATAAGCCAGCCGATAATGGGGATAAGTAGCAACAGTAGCCACCATGCGGAGCGGTCAGTGTCATGCAGACGACGGAACTGCACGGCCCACCACGGTAAAAAGATCAGAACGCCGTAAATGGTGGTCAGAACGCCTTCACCCCCGGCGCGTTGCCAGCCAAGCATGGCGTCCAGCAGGCCCAACACAAAGGTAAAGATGATATTGACCAGAATAAACATCCAGTACTCTTTGCGTCGCGCGCGGCCGCCAAATCCCAGATAATTTTTTAAAACCTTTAAATACCAATCCATTTTCGCCTCAATAATGGTTCAATCACTTGTTTTTAAAGTAATCAAACTAAGAATAGCCGCGAATGAAATGTTGGTAAATATTTGTGGTATTTATTAATAAGGCGTCCCGAAGGACGCCTGAAATTAGCCAAAGCGTACGTCGCGCCCGTGAGGTTCGAGCAGATCCTGCCACGGTCCGATGGAAATGATGCCTGTGGGGTTAATCGTTTTATGGCTACGGAAATAGTGGTGACGAATATGGTCAAGATTAACGGTTTCAGCAATGCCCGGTATTTGATAGATATCGCGCAGGAAACCGTACAGATTCAGGTAGTCGCTGATTCGGTATTTGTCGCATTTGAAATGAGTCACGTAAACCGGATCAAAGCGTACCAGGGTCGTCCATAAGCGGATATCCGCCTCGGTCAACTGGTCGCCCGTCAGATAGCGGTGCTGTCCGAGAATCTGTTCCAGGCGCGCCAGCGCAGTAAATACCTTGTCTACCGCTTCATCATACGCTTGCTGGCTGGTGGCGAAGCCTGCTTTATAAACGCCGTTATTAACGTTGTCATAAATCCAGCCGTTTAACTCGTCAATTTTGCTTTGCAGCGCGGGGGGATAGTAATCCCCGGCTTTAGCGCCCAGCCCATCGAAGGCGGAGTTAAACATACGAATGATTTCGGCGGACTCGTTGCTGACGATAGTATGATTTTTTTTATCCCATAAGACCGGTACGGTGACGCGGCCGCTGTAGTGTGGATCGGCGTGCAGATACAACTGGTAGAGAAATTCATGCTGATAGAGGGTATCGCCGGTGGCCGCCGGAAAAGTATCATCAAACGTCCAGCCGTTTTCCAGCATCAATGGATTCACGACGGAAACCGGAATAAACGGCTCCAGACCTTTCAGTTTACGGAAAATGAGCGTGCGATGCGCCCAGGGACAGGCAAGGGAAACGTACAGATGGTAACGATCTTTTTCTGCGGCGAATCCGCCTTCGCCGGAAGGTCCGGGCGCGCCGTCAGCGGTAAGCCAGTTGCGGAAAGCCGACGCTGAACGCTGAAATTTCCCCCCGGAAGATTTGGTGTCATACCAGGTATCGTGCCAGACGCCATCGATCAGTTGTCCCATGTCTCTCTCCTTCAGATGACAAAAGCGAGGCGCTATTCCCTCGCTTTTTTAATTGAGTATAGATTGCTTACCACTTTTTATTCAGCAGACGGTCAAGGCTGAACGCGCCAGGCCCGGTTAACGCCAGTAATAAGAATCCGCCGGCAATGGTCAGGTTTTTCATAAACATCAGCGAGTTTACACCTTCTGCAAAATTGCTATGGAAGATCAATGCCGTCAGCAACGTAAAACCAGCGGTGAAAAGCGCAGTGGTGCGGGTGAGGAACCCCAGCAGAATCGCCAGACCGCCGCCGAACTCAAGCAGTATGGTGAGCGGCAGCAGGAATCCTGGTACGCCCATCGCTTCCATATACTGCTGTGTGCCCGCATAGCCGCTAATTTTTCCCCATCCTGCGGTAATAAACAGAACTGGCATTAAAATACGCGCTATTAGTACACCAACATCTTCTAATTTTTTCATTTTATTCTCCAGGGGGCCGATTCGGCGGCTGCTGCTATTTTCATGAGCAATGACGCGGTTTGGCGCATCATTGTTATCGCTGGAGAGAATCATAAACGTGGCGTGCAGGAATTGTTAGCAAGGAAAATTGCCAAATTTTTTCAAAAAATTTGAGTGATTGCTAAAGAGACGATATGCATAAAAGTATCGCGCCACCAGGTGATAACCTGATGGCGCGATGCTATAAAAGAAAAGATATTAACCGCGGAGCTGTTGTTGACGGAGGGTAGTTTTTACCAGGCGCCAGGCGCTCCAGATACCCAGGCCGCGTTTCGCCCAGCGTACCAACATATTAGGATGACGGATGGTCCAGATGGCCATTACGCTGCTACCGACCAGCGCCCAGGAGCGCAGGCTTAACACCGTATTCCAGCCGCGATCGTACGCGCCGGTGGTCTCCAGCCAGTCGCGACGGCTGGTGGACAGATCCAGCCGTTGCTGCTGGATCTGACTGAGAAGCAGCGCTTTACGTTTTTCGCGTTCGCCTTTGCTGCTCACGACTGATCGTCCTCCAGAATTTGCCGATCGTTAGCCAGTTCGTGCCGCGTATGGCGCAATAGCGTGGACTGACGCGCTTTGCGCAAAGTCCAGATGCCGCCGATTAGCGCAAGCACTAACAGCACAACTGTGGTAGCGATCATCGCGTTCAAACGGTACTGAGGATCGATAGCCCAGATGACCAGAACCATCAGGCTCATTAAGCCAAACGCCGCGAAGAGCATGGTAAGACCTACCATCAGCAAAAGCTGAAAGAGGTTCGCTTTCTCTTCTTCCAGTTCTACTACCGCCAGTCGCAGCCGGGTTTCCACCATCTCAACGATAATGGTGACAATCCGCTGCCCGATACCCAGTACGCTTTTGCCTGGTCCTTGTGCCTGTCGAGAGTCCGCCATAATTAACGACGCGTCAGCAGTACGCCCAACACCAGACCGACAGCGGCGCCAATGCCTACGCCTGTCCAGGGATTTTCGCGCACATAATCATCGGCGCGGGCGGCGGCGACGCGAGTCTGTTTGGCAATCACATCACCCGTTTCGCCCAGGCGGTAACGGCTCTCTTTCAGCGCGCGCTCGGCTTTGCTACGAATCTTACTCAACTCTTCTTTCGACTTTTCGCCCGAAGAGCTCAGCACTTCTTCAAGCGTATCGGTCAGGGATTTCAACTCAGCGCGCAGATGTTCCGTAGTGTTATCTTTCGACATAGTTTTCTCCAGGTGAGTGAGTATTTACATTCGGCGTTAATTTAGTAGTCTCTGGCCTCAAGTTTTTTTAGCTCATCCTGAGCCTCGGCCAGCTTACGTTCACGTTTGTCTATTTTATCCGCATCGCCTTTTGCTTTTGCCTCGGCTAAATCACGTTGGCGTTCGGCTACCTCTTCTTTTTGCTCAGCGATCTTTTTCTGATGCTCGGCGCGCAGCTTGCTGTCAGTACAATTGGCGCGTACTTCGCTGAGCGCCTTGTTCAGACCCTCAATACGGCGCTGATTGTTGTGCTTTTCAGCGTGGCTAATTTCCTTTTGTATATCCTGCTCTTTTTCCTGACAAAGCGAATTAGCGTAGCTACCGGCGCTAAGTGTAAAAAGCGTGATAGCCAAAGCGATGCGGTATTTCATTCCTGAACTTTCCCTTATGTTCGGACCCGTTGTCCGGGGCGGTGATCCCGATAATAACGCGGTGGGTTAAACACCGCTTTATTAATCATAGTCATTAAACAATGAAATCACCAAAGTGAGTGATATGATTCGGATTCCTGGAGGTTAGCCAAAGCGGTGTGAGCTTTCCCGTAAGCGGGACAGCCACTGTACCGTTTCGTTGTCATCGTCCTGCTGAGCGACGACATAACCGTGTGGTAACGTTTGATCAAGCACTGTTTTTGCTGCGGCGCTTTGCGCAGGGGAATCGAAGGTAATGAGCAACATGTCATTTTTAGGCGTAATGCTTTTAAAATGAATGCCGTTCGCATCCAGATGATGCAGAACTGAGAAGCCGTCTGGCATACTGGCGCCCTGGTTAACCGCGCGAATGGCCAGCGTCGACTCTTGCTGACGCAGCGTTGACCACGTCATCATGAGTATGGTCAGCATCAGTAGAAAAGCGCTGATCCAAATGAGTTGTCGGGCAGTTATGCGTGGTTTAAGCATAAGTTATCCCCGGCTCCCATACTTCTTTTTCCACAGCATGACCAGTGAACCCGCCAGGCCAAAAAAGAGCAGCACCACGGGCAGCAGCATCAGGCATGACATTAACTGATCTTCATATTTCATAAAGACGGGCGTTTTGCCCAGCAGATAGCCCAGCGACGTCAGGATAAGCACCCACAACAAGCCGCTCATCCAGTTGAAGAACTGAAAGCGCGCGTTATTCAGGCCGGATATGCCGGCAATGGTGGGCAGCAGCGTTCTGACAAACGCGATAAAACGGCCTATCAATAATGCCGACAGACCGTGTTTATGGAAAAGGTGATGGGCGCGTTGATGATAATGTGCGGGGAGATGAGAGAGCCAGTTTTGCACGGTGCGGGTATTCCCCAGCCAGCGGCCCTGAATATAGCTCACCCAGCAACCCAGGCTGGCCGCGACGGTAAGCAGCAAAATGGTTTGTGGAAAACCCATCGCGCCTTTGGCGATCAGCACGCCGACCAGGATCAACAGGCTGTCGCCAGGCAAAAAGGCGGCAGGGAGCAGCCCATTTTCCAGAAACAAAATCATAAATAACACAAAATATAACATGCCAATCATGGAAGGATTGGCCAGTGTTTCAAAGTCCTGAGCCCACAGGGCATTCAGCAATTGAGTCAGTAGTTCCATTCAGTATTCCTGGAGAATCGGTTAACGTCACGCCGGTGATCTGAGGTTTGCACTGCCGCAACAGAGTTGGAGTTTTTATCAGCGTTGCGGAAACGGCAAATTCGCGGCCTGAACTATTCCTTGTTAAGTTGTGAAGTAAGCAAGCACTAACACACAAAAATTCAAAATGCATCTAATTGTAACAAAGGTCGACGAAGTCCGTTATAGAAATTACGCGTCGTTGAGCTTTGATTTTGCTTATCGCAAGGGAGGGTGGCGAGAGGATTTACACAGGCTGACACTTTATACTTTACGCTGACCGAGCGCCGCGGCAGACGCCATCTACATATAACGTTACGCGAGGATGTTGCGTGTGGATATAAATTCGCTTTACGTCACAGCCTACGGATTGGGAGATTCAGATCTATCGTTACGCCGGATGGCATACGCCATCCGGCATCGATAATCACTTAGCTACGCAAGGCGTTATTCGCCAGACGTTCGTCCTCTGCCTGGCAGGCTGCCGCAGTGAACAGAACATCGGTAGATGAGTTCAGCGCCGTTTCACACGAATCCTGCAATACGCCGATAATAAAGCCGACCGCTACTACCTGCATCGCGATATCGTTCGGGATGCCAAACATGTTGCACGCCAGCGGGATCAGCAGCAATGAACCGCCTGCCACGCCGGAGGCGCCGCAAGCACACAGCGAGGCCACCACGCTCAGCAGCAGCGCTGTAGGCAGATCCACCGGGACGCCTAACGTATGAACTGCCGCCAACGTCAGAACCGTAATGGTAATTGCCGCGCCGGCCATATTGATGGTGGCGCCCAGCGGAATGGAAACGGAGTAAGTATCCCTGTCCAGATTCAGTTTTTCGCACAGCGCCATATTCACTGGAATATTGGCGGCAGAGCTGCGGGTAAAGAAGGCATAAACGCCGCTTTCACGCAGGCAGGCGAACACCAGCGGATAAGGGTTGCGACGAATTTTCCAGAATACCAACAGCGGGTTGACCACCAGCGCGACCAGCAGCATACAGCCAATCAAGACGACCAGCAGGTGCGCATAGCCCCACAGGGTGGAGAAGCCGGTGGTTGCAAGCGTTGATGAAACCAGACCAAAAATACCGACTGGCGCGAAACGGATCACCAGTTTCACCATAAAGGTCACGGCGTTAGACATATCGTTCACGAGGTTTTTGGTGGTTTCATTGCCATGACGCAGGGCAAATCCCAGACCGACGGCCCACACCAGAATCCCGATATAGTTAGCGTTCAGCAGCGCGTCGATGGGGTTCGACACCATACTCATCAGCAGACCGCGCAAGACTTCTACAATGCCGGACGGCGGCACGATATCCTGGGCGCTACTGGACAGATGCAGCGTTGAAGGGAAGGCGAAGCTGAACACAACGGCCGCCAGCGCGGCTGAAAAGGTGCCTAGCAGGTAAAGAAAGAGAATAGGGCGAATATTGGTTTTTTGGCCGTGCTGGTGGTTGGCGATCGAGGCCATTACCAGCATCAGCACCAGAACGGGGGCGACCGCTTTTAAGGCGCCGACGAACAGGGTGCCAAGCAAGCCAACCGCTTCTGCCGCAGGCTTAGAAATCCATGCCAGTAAAATCCCCAGTACCAGACCCACTAAAATTTGTTTAACCAGACTGCCTTGCGCTAAACGCTGCAGTAGCCCTGATGCTCGTTGCGTAGCCATTTCATATTCCTTGTATTGTGTTGCTGGTCATCCCCTGCACGCTCTTACGGCGCATCTTTCAGGATGTAACAAAGTGTTTGCCTGGTTGAGTATAAGGAAAGTTGAAGGTTCGGGAAGCGAAATATCCTGGATTTTTTGCTGTGATCATGTTTTATAACTTTATATTAACAGTATTGTGACATGTTAAACAAAAACGCCCGACAGGTGTGCGCTGCCGGGCGTTTTTGACGGGGCAGGTTTACCCCGATAAAAGATTATTGCGCTCGTAGTTTCTTATCGCGCTGATGGTTAACCCAGGCGTTAATCACCAGCGTAATGGTCAGAATACCAAACACTACGCCCAGCGAAATCGCGATAGGAATATGGTAGAAGTCGACGATCAGCATCTTAATGCCGATAAAGACCAGAATGACCGCCAGACCATATTTCAGCATCGAGAAGCGTTCCGCCACGCCGGACAGCAGGAAGTACATCGCGCGCAGTCCTAAGATGGCAAACAGGTTAGAGGTCAGTACGATGAACGGGTCGGTGGTGACCGCAAAGATCGCCGGAATACTGTCAACGGCGAAGATCACATCGCTGAACTCAACCATAATCAGCACCAGCAGCAGCGGCGTGGCATACAGCAGGCCGTTTTTACGTACGAAAAAGTGCTCGTTCTCGATCGTATCAGTCATGCGCAGATGCCCGCGCAGCCAACGCACCATCGGTTTTTCGCCAATGCCGGATTCGTCTTCCTTCGCCAGCGCCATTTTTACGCCGGTAAACAGCAGGAAGGCACCGAACACATACAGCAGCCATTCGAACTGAGTGATAAGCCAGGTACCGGCGAAAATCATGATAGTACGCAACACGATCGCGCCAAGAACCCCATACACCAACACCCGGCGTTGCAGAGCCGGAGGGACGGAGAAATAGCTAAACAGCATCAGCCAGACAAAGACGTTATCTACGGCCAGCGACTTTTCAATCAGATAGCCGGTAAGGAACGCTAATGCCTGCGGGTCAGCAACTTCGCGCCCTTGCGTTTCAGCCAGATACCACCAGAAAGCGGCGTTAAACAGTAGCGAGAGCGTTACCCACAGGATTGACCATCCTGCCGCTTGTTTCATCGACATAGCATGTGCGCCACGGCGTCCCTGCAACAACAGGTCGATGGATAGCATTATCACCACAACAACCGCGAATCCACCCCATAATAATGGCGTACCAACAGTATTCATTATTTCTCCCCATGCAAAAAAAAACGGCTAACGCCGAATGGCATTAGCCGTTGCTTTTATGCATAGACCTTGCCATTCGGCAAGGTCTCACTTACAACAATAAAGGAATACGCTGACGCATTCCTTTATGGCTGCCCGGTGACCGGATGTGGTTTTGCACACATCGTAATGACGATCGACCGGCAATGAAGTTACTCCCCTTTGCGCGTAACAAAGTATGACAGGCCACGCGTAGAGTCAATGACCTGTAACATACGATTTACATAATTTTACGCAGTAAGGGGATAAGTCAGATCGTCCGCCGGGAAGATGACCCCGGTTTGACGGCGTATTTCTGTCAGCCATTTTGCCGTGGCGCGACTTAGCGACAACCCCGGATGTTCCACGGCGTGGTTTTCAATAAGCTGGGCAAACGCCCCGGCTTCATACAGCATGGTATTAATATGCTGAGGCTGTGTCAGATCCTGCATCAGCGCGCCGCGCGGCGCAAAACACACTTTCTGGCATTCCGACAGCTTTTCAATGACCAGCGATCCCCTCTCGCCCTGAATTTCACTGGCCAGTACCGAGTCGCTGACTTTGGAATGCTGTAGCGTGACGCTAAAATCGCCGTAATCCATAACCACGACGCCGTGCGCATCTACTCCGCTTTCCAATAAATTCGCCGACGCCTGAACACTGCGCGGCTCGCCCCATAGCGCGATCGCCGACGCCAGACAGTAATACCCGATATCCATAATCGAACCATTGGAGAAGGCCGGATTAAACGTATTCGGATTTTCACCGTTCAGATAGCGCTGATAACGTGAAGAGTACTGGCAGTAATTTAGGAATGCTTTATGCATTCTGCCGATTTTCGGCAACGATTCCCGCAGCAGCAGGAAATTGGGCAGGCAGGCGGTTTTAAAGGCTTCAAACAGTACCCGCTGATTATCGCGCGCGCAGGCGATAGCGGCATCAACCTCCGCCAGGTTAGAAGCCAGCGGCTTTTCGCACATGACATGCTTTTTATGCTGCAAAAAGCGCTGCGTCTGGGAGAAATGCAGGGAATTCGGGCTGGCGATATAAACCGCCTCAATCGCGTCGCTTTGCGCCATCGCTTCCAGCGAGGTAAACAGATGCTCGACGGGATAATCATTTGCGAAAGACTGCGCCTGTTCAAGACTACGGGAGTAAACGGCGGCGAGCCTGAATTTGCCGGTTTCATGGGCGGCGTCGACAAACTGGCGCGTGATCCAGTTAGTCCCAATTACAGCGAAACGTATCATAAACGTCAGCGGACTCCAGAAAGGGATTTTTCGTCAATGTAGCACGCCTTTCCGCCCTTGCCAGTGCGCTGCGACGCACTCTGGCATTTTACTGGCGAGAAGGGCACCCGTGTGCGCTATCAGCCCCAATAGTGACGCCAGCGCCCAGATATTTAGGCTGACGGTGCAAAATTTTGGCATCCAGCACCGCGCTAACCCGCGCCAGCTTTTCCCGAAGTCGTGTGTAGGTTCCGTGCCTTTTATTCAGATCCGGCGCGTTAACGCCGATAGCGTCAATGCCATATTGTTGCGCCAGCCAGATCGCCCGTTGATTATGGAATGCTTGCGAGATAATCGTAATGCGGCTTTCGCCAAACACTTTCCGGGCGCGAACTACGGAGTCCAGCGTGGAGAATCCGGCATAATCACAAAAAATGGCCGCTTCCGGCACACCTTTCGCTATCAGCGCCTGCTGCATCGCCGAAGGTTCATCGTACTCTTTTTTGCCGTTATCGCCGCTGACTAACAGCCACTTCACTTTACCGGCGTGATACAACGCGGCGGCAGTATTAATCCGCCGGGTAAAATACCGATTGCCGGGTTTGGCGCCTAACACCAGCCCGACGTTGCGGGCGGGAACGGTCTGAATATCATTCCATGTCAGATGCTGCGAGGCGTTGACGATAAGCCAGTTGGAATAGAAAAGCGCGACGCCTGCTGCGACAAGCAGAAAACACGCCACTGTTAACGCCCGGCGTGTAAAACAGAGGCGGCGGATAAAACGGGCACATTGTGAGAGCATGGTTGTTGCGCGGTTCCGTTGGCGGTGGATAAAAAATACCCTCTACAGATCGTCATCCTTGACGTGGCGGCAGGCAATGAGCGAAATGTGAACGCGCCGATTTTATGCCCACGCCGTTAAAAAGATACGGGGGAAGGGGCATTTTCAGAATTTATTGTGCCGACAGCGCCTGATGCGTCAGCCACAGTCGCGTATCAAACTCCAGTTGATGGTACTGCGGCTCCATATGGCAGCAGAGCTGATAAAACGCTTTGTTATGATCTTTCTCTTTCAGGTGCGCCAGCTCGTGAACCACAATCATCCGTAAGAATGGCTCCGGGGCGTTACGAAACACGGTGGCGACGCGGATCTCCGCCTTTGCCTTGAGCTTGCCGCCCTGAACGCGCGAGACAGCGGTATGCAGTCCCAGCGCATTTTTCAGCACATGGATCTTGCTGTCATACATCACTTTATTAATGGGCGGCGCATTGCGCAGAAACTGACTTTTCAGTTCCTGAGTATAGTGATATAGCGCTTTGTCAGTGGCGTAATCATGCGCGCCGGGATAACGTTTTTCCAGCACTGCTCCCAGGCGCTGCTCGGCGATTAAGGCGCGCACCTGGGCAAGGAGATGTTCAGGATACCCCTGAAGGTAAGTTAGTGAGGTCATCAAAGCTCCATGTTGCTGATAAAAAGTGTATACTCACGCACCCTTTTCAGGGATAACGCCGCAATTTTACCATTCAGGAGGCCTAATGAGCCACGTAGACGACGGTTTCCGTTCACTGACGCTGAAACGTTTTCCGCAAACGGATGATGTTAACCCGCTTCTGGCGTGGGAGGCGGCCGATGAGTATCTGCTGCAACAGTTGGATGAGACGGAAATTCGCGGCCCGGTGCTGATCCTGAATGATACGTTTGGCGCGCTAAGCTGTGCGCTGGCGGAGCATTCGCCATACAGTATTGGCGATTCGTATTTAAGCGAACTGGGTACGCGAGAGAATTTACGCCATAACGGCATCGCGGAGTCCAGCGTAACGTTTCTCGACAGTACCGCTGACTACCCGCAGGCGCCGGGCGTGGTATTGATTAAGGTACCGAAAACACTGGCATTGCTGGAACAGCAGTTACGCGCTTTGCGTAAGGTCGTTACGGCGCAAACGCGTATTATCGCCGGCGCGAAAGCGCGTGATATTCATACCTCTACGCTGGAACTGTTTGAAAAAGTGCTGGGCCCAACCACGACGACGCTGGCGTGGAAGAAAGCGCGCCTGATTAACTGTACCTTCAGTCATCCGCAACTGGCCGACGCGCCGCAAACGCTAAGCTGGAAACTGGAAGATACAGGCTGGACGATTCACAACCACGCGAATGTGTTTTCTCGTACCGGATTGGATATCGGCGCGCGCTTCTTTATGCAGCATTTGCCGGAAAACCTCGACGGGGAGATTGTCGATCTCGGCTGCGGCAATGGGGTGATTGGCCTGAGCTTACTGGCGAAAAATCCGCAGGCGAACGTGGTATTTGTCGATGAATCGCCGATGGCGGTAGATTCCAGCCGTTTGAATGTAGAAACGAACCTGCCGGAAGCGTTCGAACGCTGCGAATTTATGATCAACAACGCGCTCTCCGGCGTGGAGCCGTTCCGTTTTAACGCGGTGTTCTGCAATCCGCCGTTCCACCAGAAACATGCGCTGACGGATAATATCGCCTGGGAGATGTTCCATCATGCCCGCCGCTGCCTGAAAATCAACGGCGAACTGTATATTGTGGCGAACCGCCATCTGGACTATTTCCACAAGCTGAAGAAGATTTTCGGTAATTGCGCGACGATAGCAACCAACAATAAGTTTGTTATTTTGAAAGCGGTGAAGCAGGGGCGCCGTCGATAAGGCGCTCAAGCGTCATACCGGCCTATAAAACCGGTATGACGGCATAGGCCCGATAAGTGCAGCGCCATCAGGCAAAGTCGTTAAATCTCCAGCGCCAGTCGGGTGCCCTGGGCAATCGCCCGTCGGGCATCCAGCTCCATCGCGACATCGCATCCGCCGATAAGATGTACCGTTTTACCTGCGGCGCGTAACGGGTCCGCCAGCTCGCGGCGGGGTTCCTGTCCGGCGCAGATCACCACATGATCCACTTCCAGCAACTGCGGTTCGCCGCCGATCAAGAGATGTAATCCGTCGTCGTCGATCTTCTGGTAACTGACCGCCGGGATCATCTTCACGCCGCGCGCCAGTAACGTCGCGCGATGGATCCAGCCGGTGGTTTTACCTAACCCTTCGCCCGGCTTGCTGGCTTTGCGTTGCAGCATGACGATTTGCCGTGGACTACGTGCCAGGCGCGGGCCTTCCGGGCGCAGACCGCCTGCCTGTTGCAGGCTGGTATCAATTCCCCATTCCGTACAAAATTCAGCAATATTTTGGCTGGTGGATTCGCCGTGCTGGCTCAGATACATGGCCGTGTCAAAACCGATCCCGCCGCAGCCGATGATCGCCACTCGCTTACCAACCGGCGCTTTATCGCGTAATACCTCCAGGTAGGTCAATACTTTTGGATGATCGATACCGTCTATCGGCGGGCGGCGCGGTACTATTCCGCAGGCGAGGATTGCTTCGTCAAACGGCTGAAGATCCTCTGCGTGCACCTGTTGGTTTAGTTTCAGCGTAACGCCAGTAACATCGATCATTCGACGGTAGTAGCGCAGCGTTTCGTAAAACTCCTCTTTACCCGGGATCTGCCTGGCGATAGTAAACTGACCGCCAATTTCACTCTGGGCGTCAAACAGCGTGACATGATGGCCGCGCGACGCGGCGTTAATCGCGAAAGCCAGCCCCGCCGGGCCTGCGCCGACAACGGCCAGGTTCTTTTTGCGTATGGCCGGCGTTATCGGCATGTGGGTTTCGTGACAGGCGCGTGGGTTCACCAGACAGGAGGTCACTTTGCCGATGAAGATCCGATCCAGACAGGACTGATTACAGCCGATACAGGTGTTGATCTCATCTGCGCGTCCGGATTGCGCTTTAGTCAGGAATTCGGCATCGGCAAGGAAGGGACGCGCCATCGACACCATATCGGCATCGCCGCGCGTCAGGATCGTCTCGGCGACCTGCGGATCGTTAATGCGATTGGTCGCGATCAGCGGAACCGACACATGACCTTTGAGTTTCCGCGTCACCCAGCTAAAGGCGCCACGCGGTACTGGCGTGGCGATGGTCGGGATTCGCGCCTCATGCCAGCCAATGCCGGTATTAATTAGGCTTGCGCCTGCGGCTTCAATGGCTTGCGCCAGTTGTACCGTTTCGTCGAACGTGCCGCCATTTTCCACCAGATCGAGCATCGACAGGCGATAGATAATAATAAAGTCGTTCCCTACCCGCTGGCGTACCGCGCGTACTACCTCAACCGCGAAGCGCATACGATTGGCATAGTCGCCGCCCCATTCGTCATCGCGATGGTTAGTTCGCCGGGTGAGAAATTCATTAATCAGATAGCCCTCTGATCCCATCACCTCTACGCCGTCGTAGCCTGCTTCCCGCGCCAGCTGCGCGCAATGCGCGAAGTCGTCGATTAACTGCAAGATTTCATCATGCGTCAGTTCATGTGGCATAAAGCGGTTGATTGGCGCCTGAATTGCCGACGGCGCGACCAGGTGCGGCTGATAGCTGTAACGCCCGGTGTGCAGAATTTGCAGCGCGATTTTACCGCCTTCCGCATGTACGGCATCGGTCACCACGCGGTGAGGCGTTAATTGGCTGGCGTCGTTCAGCATCGCGCCGCCGGTCATCACGACCCCGGAGGGAACGGGCGCAATACCGCCGGTGACGATTAACGCTACGCCGTGTCGTGCGCGCTCGGCATAAAATGCCGCCAGGCGCTCAGCGCCATCAGGATGTTCTTCCAGACCCGTGTGCATCGATCCCATCAGCACGCGGTTTCTGAGAGTAGTAAAGCCCAGATCGAGCGGGGCGAACAGCGATGGGTAGCTCATAAGCGTATCCAGTATGTAAAATTATTGTTATGTGGTCGGATGAGTTACTACTGTAGCCGTCGCGAGGTAAAAGGGAAAAGGGGAATGTGGTGATTGTGATGGGATTCAAAAAAGAGGCCGCGACCCGGGGAAAACAGGCCGGATAAGCACAGCGCCATCCGGCATCGTTTTTAAACCTCTTCAACGCTCACCTGCATTGCCGCCAGCGCATTACGCGCTGATTTCAATACCTGTTCGCACAGTTCAATGGTTAGCGTGAGCGGTGGCTCAATACGAATTGTTTTCGCATTATTCAGCGTACCAGCGACCAGCACGCGTTGACGGAACATCTCACTGGCAAAACGGTAGCCCGTTTCGTTGTCGACAAATTCAATGGCCATCAACATACCTTTGCCGCGCGCATCGTGTACCAGATTGGGATACTCACGCGCAAGTTGTCGAAAACCATCCAGGAGCGTATCGCCTTTTTGTTCCGCCTGGGCCGGGAGATTTTGTTCCAGCAGGACGTTAATGGTCGCCAGCGCGGCAGCACAAGCCAGCGGATTACCGCCAAAAGTGGTGGTATGCAGGAAGGGGTTGTCGAACAGAACCGAAAACACCTCTTCAGTCGCGATGGTGGCGCCAATCGGCATCACGCCGCCGCCCAGGGCTTTCGCCAGACACAGAATATCAGGCTGCACATTTTCGTGCTCACAGGCAAACATCTTGCCGGTACGCCCCATGCCGGTTTGTACTTCATCCAGAATCATCAGCGCGCCGAATTCGTCACAGAGCTTACGTACCTCTGTCAGGTATCCCTGCGGCGGCAGGATCACGCCGCCTTCACCCTGAATAGGCTCCAAAATCACGGCTGCTATCTCGTCGCCCGTTTTTTTGCCTTCGCTAAATGCCATGCTCATCGCGTCGATATTGCCAAACGGCACATGGCGGAAGCCCGGCAGTAAAGGCATAAAGGGTCTGCGGAAGGTGGATTTGGCCGTGGCGGAGAGCGCGCCCAATGATTTGCCATGAAATGCGCCGCTGGTGGCGATAAAGGTAAACTTGCCGCGCGGCGACTGATACGCTTTTGCCAGTTTTAGCGCCGCTTCGACGGATTCGGTGCCGCTGTTACAGAAAAAGCTGTACTTGAGTTTCCCCGGTGTCAGCGCCGCCAGCGTTTTTGCCAGCATCGCCCGCAAGGGGTCAAGTAACTCCTGGCTGTGGAGAGGTTGTTTTGCGAGTTGATTCTGGACGGCGGATACCACAACAGGATTACGGTGCCCCACGTTAAAGATGCCAAACCCCCCAAGACAGTCGATAAACTCCTGCCCCTGGGTGTCGACAAGCGTATTCAAACTGCCCGCTTGCCACTCTACGGCTCCGTAATCCCCGCCGGCGGTAACAGATTTCCGGTATTCCAGAAATCCTGGATTTACATGCTCTTTAAAGTAGTCAATGACCTCTCGGTTTAGTGCTTTCATTTCCTCATGGTTTAGCGTTCGCTTCTCGATGAGATTCAGTGCGTGCGCGCTACAGGCCAAAGCCGATGCGCTGGAAGGTAACCTGTTCAAAATGAGCTCCAGAGGGCCGTGTATCACATGATACTGAATTAAGTATTGCAGGGATTAGCGGGGGTCTAAGCCCATAGTGAAAATCGGGATAAACACCAGGAACAATCACATTTACACAACATTTAATGTCATGTGTTAACAATTGGATGCATTTTGAGCAGATCTTGTTTTACGGTTTACGGTGTGTTGCGTTAGAGGCGGCGTGAGAAAAAGGTGAGCCAGGGCAGATTTTAAAGAAAAAGGTTGTCCACGCTAAACAATTTCATAATGAAAATAAGGCGCAGGATGAGGTGAAAATCGTACAAATATTAAGGATTAATCGCAAATTGCGATCCAGAGCAATTTTAACAACTAAAGATAAATAGATTAGCGCCGAAATAACATCTGAGCGAAAAATTAACATCCAGATAACCTGCACAGGACGCTATCATGTCTTCTCATCCCTACGTCAGCCAGCTAAATACCCCGCTGGATGATGATACCACTCTGATGTCTACGACCGACCTGGAAAGCTATATCACTCACGCCAATGACACTTTTGTCCAGGTGAGCGGCTATCAGTTAAACGAGTTACTGGCGCAGCCACATAATCTGGTGCGTCATCCGGATATGCCGAAAGCTGCCTTCGCAGATATGTGGTACACCCTAAAACAGGGCGAACCGTGGAGCGGCATTGTGAAAAACCGGCGTAAAAACGGCGACCATTATTGGGTGCGGGCCAACGCGGTACCGATGATACGTGAAGGGCGTGTGACGGGATATATGTCGATCCGTACCCGCGCCACGGATGATGAGATTGCCGCCGTCGAGCCTTTATATCAGGCGCTAAATGAAGGGCGGTGTAGTAAACGTATTCATAAAGGCCTGGTGGTTCGTCAGGGCTTGCTGGGCAAACTGCCCGCTATGCCTGTTCGCTGGCGAGTGCGTAGCATTATGGGGCTAATGGCCGTAATGCTGGCGTTGGCGCTGTTCGGTACGGATGCCTCATGGCAGGCGTTGTTGTTGGGCGCGTTGGCGATGCTGGCAGGTACGGCGCTATTTGAATGGCAAATTGTGCGTCCCATTGAAAATGTGGCGACGCAGGCGCTGAAAGTGGCGACCGGCGAACGCAACAGCGTACAACACCTTAATCGTAGCGATGAGTTGGGGCTGACGCTGAGGGCCGTGGGGCAGCTTGGCTTGATGTGCCGCTGGCTGATCAATGACGTATCAAGTCAGGTTTCCAGCGTCAGAAACGGCAGTGAAAGGCTGGCGAAGGGTAACAATGATCTGAACGAACACACCCGTCAGACCGTGGAGAATGTTCAGGAAACGGTAACGACCATGAACCAGATGGCGGAGTCCGTGAAGCTCAATTCCGAGACGGCTTCCGCTGCGGATAAGCTTTCCATGGCGGCCAGTAGCGCGGCGACTCAGGGAGGTGAGGCGATGGATACGGTGATTAAAACGATGGATGATATCGCTCACAGTACGCAACGTATCGGGACGATCACCACGCTAATTAACGATATCGCTTTTCAGACGAATATCCTGGCGCTGAATGCGGCGGTAGAAGCGGCGAGAGCGGGCGAGCAGGGGAAAGGGTTTGCCGTGGTTGCTGGCGAGGTACGTCATCTTGCCAGCCGTAGCGCTAATGCGGCGAACGATATTCGTAAATTAATTGACGCCAGCGCAACAAAGGTGCAGTCAGGCTCCGAGCAGGTTCACGCCGCAGGCCGTACCATGGATGACATTGTAGCCCAGGTGCAAAATGTCACCCTGCTTATCGCACGGATCAGCCAGTCGACGCAGGAACAGACAGATGGGCTTTCCAGCCTGACTCGCGCCGTGGACGAGTTGAACCGCATAACCCAGAAGAATGCGGCGCTGGTGGAAGAGAGCGCACAAGTCTCCGCGATGGTAAAACACCGTGCCAGCCGGCTGGAGGATGCGGTCACGGTACTGCATTAAATTTATTTGTAGGTCGCAACGGTAATGACGTCCGCCCGGTAGCAACAAGCTTACCGGGCGGATGCGCTCTGATAGAAGGCGGTGCCTGCCATCATAGAGAGTATCAGTGGCCTGTGATGTTAAAAATAATGTGATATTTATTCCTTCTCCCTTGTCTACCTATTAATAGGTATAAACTCAGTTAATAAATAAGAAATGGTTAACCTTTTAGCGTATTTCTTTCATTATTAGTGCCAATTTATGTCACTTTTGGTTCATCTTTCTGTGAACAATAAATATTACTTACTAATAATGCTCCGAAATAAAAAGCGATCAATATCATAAAGTTAGTAACATTATTGCCGATAAATCTTCCTGTATGAGGATATGCAATCCCAGGGAGAAAATATGTTTTTGCATAACATTAAAATACGTTCAAAATTATTTATGGCCTTTGGCTTATTCATTGTTCTCATGGTGGTGAGTTCCGCTCTGTCTTTGTTTAGCCTTGATCGGGCTAATACGGGTATGCAGAACATTATTACCAATGATTATCCCACCACGGTAAAAGCCAATCTGTTAATCGATAATTTTAATGATTTCATCATCGCGCAGCAGCTCATGTTACTGGATGAAGAGGGGCGCTGGAGCCAGAGTTCGCAGAAAGAGCTGGATGAAATAAGCCAGCGTATTACGGCGTTACTGGATGAGCTTTCCAGCAATCGTCACGATGCGGCTTCGCAGAAAATCATTACCGAGATCCGTGAAGCGCGCCAGCAATACCTGGAGTCCAGATTCCGTATTTTGCAAGATATTCAAAGCCATAATCGTCAGGCGGCCATTCAGGAGATGATGACCAGAACGGTGCAAGTGCAAAAGGTCTATAAGGACAAAGTTCAGGAACTTATCGCCGTTCAGGATGCGCAGATGCACAACGCGGGCGTGCAGGTCGAAGGAGATTTTAAAACTAACCGGACGCTGTTAATTACCCTGGCGCTGATAAGCATCGCTGCCGGATGCGTAATGGGATGGTATATCGTACGTTCCATTACCCGACCGCTTGATGACGCAGTACGCTTTGCCGAGGCGATTGCCGATGGCGATCTGACTCGCCATATCACCACCGACTATAAAGATGAAACAGGCGTACTACTGCAAGCATTAATGGCGATGAAAACGCGTCTGCTGGATATCGTACAGGAAGTGCAAAACGGTTCGGAGAGTATCTCCACGGCGGCGGCGCAAATTGTCGCCGGTAACCAGGATTTGGCGGCGCGTACGGAAGAGCAGGCCAGCTCGGTTGAAGAAACGGCGGCGTCGATGGAACAGATTACCGCCACGGTTAAAAATACGGCTGACCATACCAGTGAAGCGACCAAACTCTCTGCCGGCGCCGCCAGCGTAGTGAAAAACAATGGGGAGATGATGAATCAAGTGACGCAGAAAATGCGCGTCATTAACGATACGGCAAATCGTATGTCGGATATCATCAATATCATTGATTCCATTGCCTTTCAGACCAATATTCTGGCGCTGAACGCGGCGGTTGAAGCGGCTCGCGCGGGCGAACATGGGCGCGGTTTTGCCGTTGTCGCCGGAGAGGTTCGCCAGTTGGCGCAAAAGAGCGCCTCGTCAGCCAGTGAAATCCGTAATTTGATTGAAGATTCAACCAGTCAGACTCAGGAAGGGATGCACCTGGTGGAGAAAGCCAGCGCCCTGATTAATGGCATGGTGGATAACGTCGAAGAGATGGATGTGATATTACGCGAGATTGGGCAGGCCAGCCGCGAGCAAACTGACGGTATTTCGCAGATTAACAGCGCGATTGGCCTGATTGACGCCGCCACGCAACAAAACTCCTGCCTTGTGGAAGAGTCTGTTGCCGCCGCGGCGTCGCTGAACGAACAGGCGTTACATTTAAAAGAGCTGGTTAACGTGTTCCGCGTCCGCGAAGAGGACACGCAGCCCGCTTAATCCAGTTCGGCGATTTCCAGCGCCGCGCGATCAATCACGCCGATAATGCGTTTGATTTGCGCGTCGTTGATATCGCTGTGGTTTATCCGCAGATCCAGCACGGCCTTGAAGTTATCCAGCGCCCGCTTCATCTGCGGATTTTTACGTAACTCCATGCCCACACAACGGGCTTTTAGCCGCGCCTGAATATGCGTCAGGTGTTCGCGATTTTCATCAAGCCATTGCGCGCCGTTCGCGGTAATCGCGATTTTTTTCCGCCCGCCTTCTTCGTCGCTAATCGTGATAAATTGCTGATCCTGTAAAAAATCCAGCGTAGGGTAGATCACACCAGCGCTTGGCGTATAGCCGCCCCCCGTCAGGTTTTCTATCGCTTTAATCAGTTCATAGCCGTGGCTGGCGTCCCGGGTCAGGATATCAAGAATGACCAGCCGAAGCTCCCCGTGGCCAAAAAATCGCTGACGTCGACCACCGCCCTGTCCATGACGACCACAGCCGTGTCCGTGACGGTGTTCGCCGCCGCAACTGGCGTTCTTATGCTGATGCGCGCTATGGCAGCCTTCATGCTGATGTTCTCGATCTTTACAGCAGCCGTCGTGCTTATGATCCCGGTTTTTGCAACACCCTTCATGTTGATTTTGCATCATTGCCTCCTGCTTATTTAGATATATCTAATTTATATCTAAATGATGCTTTTTAGCAAGGATAAAAGCGCTTGTTGATATAATCTATTAATTTATAACGTTTTATTTTGAAGTTGTGATTAGCGATGTGTTGCCAGAACACTATCAAAAAACAGTTGCATTTTTACTGATTAACAATCATTATCATTTAAAACTTTAATTTAGATATATCGTATTACTTCACGAAGGCAAAAAATGACGACATCATCCGTACGCTACCCACAGCGTGTTCGTAATGAGCTGCGTTTTCGCGAGCTGATCGTTCTGCGGGTAGAACGTATTAGCGCAGGATTTCAGCGGATCGTACTTGGCGGCGAGGCGCTGGACGGTTTCATCTCCCTGGGCTTTGACGATCACACGAAAGTTTTTTTCCCTGAGCCAGGCTGTCGCTTTACGCCCCCGACAGTCACTGAGGAAGGCATTATCTGGGGGGAGGGCGTTCGTCCGGTCTCCAGGGATTACACGCCGCTGTATGACGAGGCGCGTCGCGAGCTGGCGCTGGATTTCTTTATCCACGATGGTGGCGTAGCCAGCCGTTGGGCAATGGAAGCCCGTGAAGGCGATACACTGACGATTGGCGGGCCGCGCGGTTCGCTGGTGGTGCCGGAAGATTATGCCTGTCAGGTTTATGTCTGCGATGAGTCCGGTATGCCTGCGCTACGTCGTCGTCTGGAATCGCTTAGCCGTCTGCCTGCGCGCCCTGCGGTAACCGCGCTGGTGAGCATTCAGGATGCGGCATACCGCGATTATCTCGCCCATTTGACGGACATTACTGTGGAATATGTTGTTGACGGCGATGAACAGGCAATGCAAACGCGCCTGTCGCAGCTGACAATACCAGAATCAGACTATTTCATCTGGATTACTGGCGAAGGCAAAACGGTAAAACGTTTAAGTCAGTGCTTTGAAAAGGGGTTTGATCCACACCTGGTACATGCGGCAGCCTATTGGCATCGTAAATAGCGGTATGGGGCGAGCCCTGTCAGAAACAAAAAAGCCACTCTTTAGAGTGGCTTAATTATATGATTTTAAAGCTAAAATTTGGTGGCCCCTGCTGGACTTGAACCAGCGACCAAGCGATTATGAGTCGCCTGCTCTAACCACTGAGCTAAGGGGCCGTGGCGGTGGATTATAATGTAACTTTACGCTGTAATCCAGCCGTAACCGTGCGGGTGCTGTTTTTATAAACAATGTGTTTTCAACCCGTTATACTTAAAGAACGTTGTATTGCTCAGGAGTAATAATGGTTAAGGACATACTGGCGCCAGGGCTACGGGTGGTTTTTTGCGGCATCAATCCGGGACTCTCGTCGGCGAATACCGGCTTTCCGTTTGCACATCCCGCGAATCGTTTTTGGAAAGTTATTCATTTGGCCGGTTTCACCGATCGGCAGTTGAAACCGGAAGAGGCGGAAAAATTACTGGATTTTCGCTGCGGGGTAACGAAACTCGTCGACCGACCGACGGTACAAGCGACTGAGGTGAAGTTGCATGAATTACGTAGCGGCGGACGAAACCTGATTGAAAAAATAGAGGACTACCAGCCCGCGGCGCTGGCGGTGCTTGGTAAACAGGCTTTTGAACAGGGGTTCAGCCAGCGCGGTATCGCCTGGGGTAAACAAAAGATCGCCATTGGCGCGACGATGGTGTGGGTGTTGCCGAATCCCAGCGGCTTAAACCGAATTAAAACGGAAAAACTGGTCGAGGCCTATCGCGAACTGGATCAAGCGCTCATTATGCGTGGGCTATAGCAATGGGGAATGAGGGCGCGAATACTCGCGCTGTGTAGAAATTCTGCAGGCCAAATAGGGCGCTTGCGCATGGCCTGATAAAAAAACGCCGCCTTGCGGCGGCGTTTATACGTGTGCGGCGAATTAATCGTCGAGGAAGCTGCGCAGCACTTCAGAACGGCTCGGGTGGCGCAGTTTACGCAGCGCCTTCGCTTCGATCTGACGGATACGTTCGCGGGTAACATCGAACTGTTTACCCACTTCTTCCAGCGTGTGGTCGGTGTTCATATCGATACCGAAACGCATACGCAGCACTTTCGCTTCACGAGCGGTCAGGCCAGCCAAAACGTCGTGAGTGGCGGCACGCAGGCTCTCGGTAGTGGCAGAGTCCAGCGGCAGCTCGAGGGTGGTATCCTCGATGAAATCACCCAGATGCGAATCTTCATCGTCGCCGATCGGCGTTTCCATGGAGATTGGCTCTTTGGCAATCTTCAGCACCTTACGAATTTTATCTTCCGGCATCAGCATCCGTTCAGCCAGCTCTTCCGGCGTTGGCTCGCGGCCCATCTCTTGCAGCATCTGGCGAGAAATACGGTTGAGCTTGTTGATGGTCTCAATCATATGCACCGGAATACGGATGGTGCGCGCCTGATCGGCGATAGAACGGGTGATCGCCTGACGGATCCACCAGGTTGCATAGGTGGAGAATTTGTAGCCGCGACGGTATTCGAACTTATCTACCGCTTTCATCAGACCGATGTTGCCTTCCTGAATCAGATCAAGGAATTGCAAGCCACGGTTGGTGTATTTCTTAGCGATAGAAATAACCAGACGCAAGTTCGCTTCAACCATCTCTTTCTTCGCACGGCGGGCTTTCGCTTCCCCGATGGACATGCGACGGTTGATGTCTTTCACCTGTTCGATGGTCAGACCGGTCTCTTCTTCAATCTGCCGCAGTTTTTGCAGGCAGCGTTGCACTTCTTCCGCGACATCGTGCAGTTTTTCCGACCACGGTTTGTTCATCGCGATAGCGGCATTGAACCAGGTTTCGCTGGTTTCATTACCGGTAAACAGCGTGATAAAGTTCTTCTTCGGCATTTTGCACTGCTCGACGCAGAGCTTCATGATCAGACGTTCCTGGGTACGCACGCGATCCATCATCACGCGCATACTGTTGACCAGATAGTCGAATTGCTTCGGTACCAGACGGAACTGTTTGAACACTTCAGACAGCTTCAGAATCTCTTCCTGCGCGGCAGCATGGCTGCGGCCTTTCGCTTTGATGGTGTCGCGCGTAACGACGTATTGCGCGCGCAGTTCAGCGAATTTTTCGCGTGCCAGTTCAGGGTCAATGCTGTTGTCGTCATCGGCGGCGTCATCGTCGCCGTCTTCTTCATCTTCGTCTTCGTCATCATCCAGGTCTTCCTGGGAGAGTTCAGAACCGACGTGAGTTGCGGTCGGCGCCATCTCTTCTTCCGCGTTCGGATCGACAAAGCCGGTGATAAGATCGGACAAACGAGCCTCTTCAGCCTCAACGCGATCGTACTGTTCCAGCAGATAGGTAATGGCTTCCGGGTATTCGGCAACGGAGCATTGAACCTGGTTGATCCCGTCTTCGATACGTTTAGCGATGTCGATTTCGCCTTCCCGGGTCAATAGTTCAACAGTGCCCATTTCACGCATATACATGCGTACCGGGTCAGTCGTACGACCGATTTCAGACTCAACACTGGACAGAACTTGTGCAGCAGCTTCTTCCGCATCTTCATCGGTGCTGGTGGTATTTTCAGCCAGCAGCAGATCATCGGCATCAGGCGCTTCTTCCATTACCTGAATACCCATGTCGTTGATCATTTGGATGATATCTTCAATTTGATCTGAATCGACGATATCTTCCGGCAGATGGTCATTGACCTCAGCATAGGTCAGATAGCCTTGCTCCTTACCACGGGTGACAAGAAGTTTCAGCTGTGACTGCGGGTTTTGCTCCATAAGACGGTATCCACACTTATTCGTTTGATTGGTGTCGACGGTATAGCTGTCGACATTTAAAGCGAGGGCATACTTATATTTTGGCCGCTGCCTCTCACTGCGGCTGTCGGGGGCTTCCCGATCGATATGCGGCATTTAAGCCGTTAAATTCATTTTCTGGCCAGCTCCTGGTTTAACGTCCAGAGCTCTCGGCGTTCTTCGCTGCTTAAACCATGAGTGCGATCGCGAGCGATCAGCTCTTCTTGTCGCAGTTGCAGCAGCGAATCAAACATATGGTTGAGTGAGTCGGTAAAAGTCTTTTCGGCAATCGCCTTATCTGCTATATCGTCCCACATCGATAATTTTTCAAGGGTCGCAGCATCATTTGTGCCACGGTAGAGTTCCAGAAGTTGTCCGGTAGTAAGACCTGGCTGAGCCAAACAAGTTTTGACCAATTCTTTAAATAAGCCAAGTCCAGGCAGCTTATTCTGATCCAGCGCGTCTAAGGGCGGCACTAACGGCGCGAGATCCGGATTTTGCACCAGTAATCCTATCAGTATACGCATGGTCGTGCGTTTTAGCTGCGGAGCCGGGCGGGAAACGCCGCTTTCCGCCTGTTTTGGCACTAAACGATCAAGCTGACTATCATCGA
This sequence comes from Salmonella sp. 32070601201500089SM, assembly GCF_017573605.1. Lineage (NCBI taxonomy): Bacteria > Pseudomonadati > Pseudomonadota > Gammaproteobacteria > Enterobacterales > Enterobacteriaceae > Salmonella > Salmonella sp. 32070601201500089SM. Next base: position 109,209 of record NZ_JAGETK010000006.1, on the reverse strand, counting down.
AAATGCCTAACTTCAGCCCCAACGTCTGGCGCAGCTGAATACGGTGCGCGTCGCCAGGCACCTGATTAATGAGCGGCAGCGCCAGTGCGGCTAACTGCGTGCTGCCATCCGGCGAGCTTAAATCCACCTGCGGCAGGAGGCTATTAAACAGAAACGTAGAGAGCGGCTGCGCCTGCTCCATCCGCGCTTCGAAAGCCGCCTTGCCTTCTTTACGCACCAGCGTATCCGGGTCTTCGCCGTCAGGTAAAAACATAAAGCGTACCTGCCGACCATCGGTCATATAAGGCATTGCTGTTTCCAGCGCTCTCCAGGCGGCATCACGGCCAGCCCGGTCGCCGTCGTAACAGCAAATCACGTTGTTCGTCGCCCGGAATAACATATGCATATGGTCTGCCGTGGTTGAGGTACCCAGCGAAGCGACCGCATAGTTAATGTCGTATTGCGCTAGTGCGACGACATCCATATAACCTTCGACCACAAGCAAGCGTTGCGGTTCAGCACTATATTGCTGAGCCTCATAAAGACCATATAGCTGGCGGCCTTTATGGAAAATGTCCGTTTCCGGAGAGTTAAGGTATTTCGGCGTGTCGTTCCCCAGAACTCGACCGCCAAAACCAATCACCCTGCCGCGTTTGTCCCGAATAGGGAACATGACCCGATTACGGAAACGATCGTAAGTGCTGCCCTGCTCGTTATTGACCAGCATTCCGGCATCCAGCAACAATGCCTTGTTATCGCTGTTATTACCGAAGCGCTTTAACGCGTTATCCCAACCTGGAGGCGCGAAGCCAATGGCGAAACGCTGAATAATTTCAGCGCTCAGACCGCGCTTTTGCAGATAGTCACGCGCAGGTTTTGCCGCAGGATGGGTAAGCGACTGCTGATAAAAGTCATTCAGACCATTCATCAACTGATAGAGGTTTTGCCGTTGATGGCGCTCTATCTGGCTAAGCCCGGTGCCTGCTTCATAGGGAATTTCCAGGTTATGCATGGCCGCTAATTCTTCGACGGTTTCGACAAATTCGAGCTTGTCGTAATTCATCAAAAAGTCGATCGCATTGCCATGCGCGCCGCATCCAAAGCAGTGATAAAACTGTTTTTCACCGTTTACGGTGAAAGAAGGGGTTTTCTCATTATGGAATGGACAACACGCGTGATAGTTCTTGCCCTGTTTCTTGAGTTTTACGCGCACGTCGATCAGATCGACGATATCGGTTCTCGCCAGCAGGTCATTAATGAATACGCGTGGGATTCGTCCAGCCATATGCCCCTTTTATACACGTCATTCTTCAGGCTGCCGTAGTGTTGGCTACGTTCGCTCACCCCTGTCGCTGACTTGCGTAAGCGCCGGGGACTTGCTCTCTTGCCGCCTGGACGCAGCATGAATGATTTTGTGTATATGCTAATGCATAAACGAAAACAAGCCGCGCATTCCTTTCGGAAGCACGGCCTTACAACTACAACTCGATCTGAATTGAGAGCAGCCCGCTCTCAAAAGATTAGTACAGACGAGTACGGCGTGCGTTTTCGCGAGCCAGTTTCTTCGCGTGACGTTTCACTGCAGAAGCTTTAGCGCGCTTACGTTCGGTCGTCGGTTTTTCATAGAACTCACGACGACGAACTTCCGCCAGAACACCTGCTTTTTCGCAGGAACGCTTGAAGCGACGCAGAGCTACGTCGAACGGCTCGTTTTCACGTACTTTAATTACCGGCATGTGCCTCTCACCTTTGATTAATTCGGTTTGCCGCTGGCATCAACGCCAGCTTATTTCAAAATGGTGCGGAATTTTACTGCAATTGCTGCTGCTTTGTAAAGCACCGCGGCCTTTTTTGAAAGGGACTTTTATAAGGGGAGGGAGTATACACGAAGTCGGGACTGAGGGTATACATCCACCCGCATTCGACCTACACTGCGCGGTATTAGAGCGAGGTAAAACAAGTCATGCGTGTACTGGGTATTGAAACATCCTGCGATGAAACCGGCATCGCTATTTACGACGACAAAAAGGGTCTGTTAGCCAACCAATTGTATAGTCAGGTGAAATTACATGCTGACTACGGCGGCGTAGTGCCTGAACTGGCTTCCCGCGATCATGTGCGTAAAACCGTGCCGCTGATTCAGGCGGCATTAAAAGAAGCCGGTCTGACGGCGAGCGATATCGACGCGGTGGCCTATACCGCAGGCCCGGGCCTGGTCGGCGCGCTGCTGGTCGGCGCAACCGTCGGGCGTTCACTGGCATTTGCCTGGAATGTGCCGGCCATTCCTGTACACCATATGGAAGGTCATCTGCTGGCGCCAATGCTGGAAGATAACCCTCCGGAGTTCCCGTTTGTGGCGCTGCTGGTCTCCGGCGGACATACGCAGCTCATTAGCGTGACCGGAATCGGTCAGTACGAACTGCTGGGAGAGTCGATTGACGATGCCGCCGGTGAAGCGTTTGATAAAACCGCCAAATTGTTGGGGCTGGATTATCCTGGCGGCCCGATGCTGTCGAAAATGGCGTCGCAGGGGACGGCGGGGCGTTTTGTCTTTCCGCGCCCGATGACCGATCGCCCGGGGCTGGATTTTAGTTTTTCCGGTCTGAAAACCTTTGCCGCTAACACCATTCGTAGTAATGGCGACGACGAACAAACTCGCGCTGATATCGCGCGCGCTTTTGAAGATGCGGTCGTGGATACGCTGATGATCAAGTGCAAGCGCGCGCTGGAAAGCACCGGTTTTAAGCGTCTGGTCATGGCGGGCGGCGTCAGCGCTAACCGCACGCTGCGCGCGAAGCTTGCCGAAATGATGCAAAAACGCCGCGGCGAAGTGTTCTATGCGCGCCCGGAGTTTTGTACTGACAACGGGGCGATGATCGCCTATGCCGGAATGGTGCGGTTTAAGGCGGGCGTTACGGCGGATCTTGGCGTAACGGTACGTCCGCGCTGGCCGCTGGCCGAGCTGCCGGCGGCGTAAAAGCGGAGAAAGGGGGCGACATCATGCCGCCCCAACGGGTTTACAGCAAAACGACGGGCATCCACAAATCAGCAGCACCAGGAAGATCAGGCCGAAAATCGCGCCTAACCACGCCAATGGTGGAAGGGTGACGCGCGGCGGATTCGATATGTACGCCCATCACCAAGCTATTGCCGGTCAACCCTTGTGAGCCGATCCCCAGACGGTTGAGGCCCTCTTCCAGACGCAGTTCCAGCTCAATCTTTCTGGCGTTTCTTTTTCAGCTTCGTCCAGATTTTCGTCTCCTGTCGACGCCACAGACGCTGGATGTTGTCATGATGGCGCAGCAAAATGAGACATGACAGCATCGACACCGGGAAGGTGAACTGCGGTTTAAACCACCAGACGTAAAACGGCGCAATCAAGGCGCTGACAATCGCCCCTAACGATGAATAACCGCTTAACAGGACCGTCAGCAGCCAGGTGCCAGCCATGACGCCGGTTAAATCCCAGCCGATGGGCGCAATGGCGCCAAACGCGGTTGCTACGCCTTTCCCACCTTTAAAGCCAAAAAAGACCGGCCAGATATGCCCCAGACAGGCGGCGATAGCGATAAGCCCCAGCCAGAAAGGGGTAACGCCTAACGCATACGCGCCCCAGACGGGCAACATACCTTTAAGGATGTCAAAAATAAGTACCGCGACAGCCGCTCCCTTGCCACCGATTCGTAATACGTTCGTCGCGCCCGGGTTGCCGGAGCCGCTTTCTCGCGGATCGGGCAGCCCGGCGATGCGGCAAACCAGAATGGCACTGGAAATTGAGCCGCAGAGGTACGCGAAGAGGATCATTCCAGGCGCGATTGCACTCATAAGCTGTTCCGTATTGAAAGTGTCGTTTTATTTACTATTTCTGTGGATAATACGCACATTTCGCCGGAAGTGGTATCCGGGTTAGCCAAAAAGCAGGCAGGTCGTGATGGATATTGTATTTATAGAGCAACTTTCGGTAATCACCACTATCGGTGTTTACGACTGGGAACAGACTATCGAGCAAAAACTGGTGTTCGATATCGAAATGGCATGGGATAACCGCAAGTCGGCGAAAAGCGATGATGTCGCAGATTGTCTAAGTTACGCGGATATCGCCGACACGGTGATAAATCATGTTGAAGGCGGGCGTTTTGCTCTGGTCGAGCGTGTGGCGGAAGAGGTGGCGGATCTACTGCTTAGCCGATTCAATTCTCCGTGGGTTCGCATCAAACTGAGCAAGCCTGGCGCCGTCGCGCGCGCGGCGAACGTAGGGGTAATTATTGAGCGTGGCAATAATCTGAAATAAAAATAAATAATTTTATATTTTTTAAACCAAACGGTTATATATGGGGTCTTAACGCGAGATCCATTTTTGCAGTGTTTTTCATTTTAGGGGTTTATTGATGAGCGATATGCACTCGCTGCTGATAGCGGCAATTTTGGGTGTGGTCGAAGGATTGACGGAGTTTTTGCCGGTATCCAGCACGGGCCATATGATTATTGTGGGTCATCTGCTGGGGTTTGAAGGCGATACGGCCAAGACATTCGAAGTGGTGATTCAACTTGGATCTATTCTGGCGGTCGTGGTGATGTTCTGGCGGCGGTTGTTTGGCCTCATCGGTATTCACTTTGGCCGCCCGCTACAGCGTGAAGGTGAAAGTAAAGGTCGATTAACGTTGATTCACATCCTGCTGGGCATGATTCCGGCGGTGGTGCTGGGGTTAGTCTTTCATGACACGATCAAGTCGCTATTTAACCCAATTAACGTGATGTACGCGCTGGTGGTAGGCGGTCTGTTGCTGATTGCCGCCGAGTGCCTGAAGCCGAAAGAACCGCGCGCGCCGGGGCTGGATGATATGACGTATCGTCAGGCGTTTATGATTGGCTGTTTCCAGTGTCTGGCGCTGTGGCCGGGCTTCTCGCGTTCCGGAGCGACCATTTCCGGTGGGATGCTGATGGGCGTCAGCCGTTACGCCGCCTCTGAGTTCTCGTTCTTACTGGCTGTGCCGATGATGATGGGCGCAACGGTTCTGGATCTCTACAAAAGTTGGTCATTCCTGACCGCAGCGGATATTCCGATGTTCGCAGTGGGCTTTGTGACGGCGTTTGTGGTGGCGCTGATCGCCATCAAGACCTTCCTGCAACTGATTAAGCGTATCTCGTTTATTCCGTTTGCGATTTACCGCTTTGTGGTGGCGGCTGCCGTTTACGTTGTTTTCTTCTGATGATTGACCTGCCGGATGGCGGCGTACCGCCTTGTCCGGCCTAACTGTTTTGTCGGTCTGATAAGTGCAGCGCCATCAGGCAATTTATCGTGCCGGATGGCGTTTAGCTGGCGGGGTTCGGGCAGCGCTTCTCTTTCCAGTTGGCGACCGCTGCAATTCGTCGCTTCGTCAGCTCCTCGCGAATCTCAATGCCCTTAAATCCGGCCTCCACCACCTCTTTCGTCGGTACCGCTTGGGCCACCTGCCAGGCTTCGCGCAGCCAGCGCCCCTGCGGGTAATCCGACGCTTCAAATCCGGTACGTCCACGGACATCGGCTTCGCTGGTCAGCGCAATCTGCTCGACGCGCTGCGGTTTACGCCATGCATCAATGGCGTCAAACAGCTTAACGATCGTTTTCGGCTGGAGTATCGGAAAGGTGTGGATCAGATCATGGTACTCGGCGACCAGTTTAGCTAAATCACGTAGGTCATTGGGGACGCGCAAACGCTGGCATAGCTGTTCGACCAGTTTCACGCCCGCCGGGCCGTGGCCATGATGGCGCGGCCAGAGGTTTTTCGGCGTTAAGCCTTTGCCCAGATCATGACAAAGCGTGGCGAAACGAACATCAAGCTGCGGACTGAGCATGGCGGCCATCGACAGCGTCATCAGCGTATGAACTCCGGTATCAATTTCCGGATGCCACTTTGCCGGCGCGGGTACGCCAAACAGGGCGTCGATTTCCGGAAACAGGACGCGCAGGGCGCCGCAGTCGCGCAATACCTGGAAGTAAACCTGCGGATTGCGGGTGGTAAGCGCATTTTCCGTCTCTTTCCATACCCGTTCCGGCGTCAGATGTTCCAGCTCGCCTGCCGCGGTCATTTCGCGCATTAGCGCCAGTGTTTCATCGGCGATACGGAAACTAAGATGGGCGTAACGGGCGGCAAAACGCGCCACGCGCAATACGCGCAAGGGATCTTCGCCAAACGCGGGAGAGACATGGCGCAGTAGACGCGCCTCCAGATCCCGGCGCCCGTGGTAAGGGTCGATAATCTGTCCGTCATCGTCGCGCGCCAGAGCATTAATGGTCAGATCGCGACGCTGGAGATCGGCTTCCAGGGTAACGTCCGGCGCGGCATAACAGGTGAAGCCCGTGTAGCCGGAACCGGATTTACGCTCAGTACGCGCCAGCGCGTATTCTTCGTGAGTTTGCGGATGGAGAAACACAGGAAAATCACGGCCTACCTGCTGGTAGCCCGCATCAAGCATCTCCTGCGGCGTGGCGCCGACAACGACCCAATCTTTATCTTTAACCGGTAGCCCTAACAACGCATCCCGAACCGCACCACCGACCAGATAAATCTTCACGCCACTTTCCTTTTAAAAACGATCATCCTCTAATGATAAGACAGTGCCGCAGAGAAGGCGATTTAGTTCATCCAGCGGTCTTTGCGTTTACGGCTTGGGATCATATGCGGCAGCACCAGCCCTAACAGCAAGCCAATACCCAATACGCCGCCGCCATACATAAACCACTGCATAATAATGGTGCGCTGTTTGTCATCCAGTTGCAGATTCGCGGCGCTAACTTTTTTCTGCGCGACAATCAGCTCGTTTTTCAGCTTCTGGTTCTCTTCTTTTAGCCCGTTGATGACGCTGTCGCTTTGCGCCACTTTCTGCTGCATATCGGCGGTGCGCTGATTCCACGTGGTATCAATATTGTTGAGTTTATCGGTCAACGTTTTGACCTGATTTTCCAGATCCGGCACGCGGGTACGCAGGCTTGGCGTGGTATTCAGTTCTTTTAACGGTATCCAGGCAGTACGACCAGAACTGTCTTTAATTTGACCATAGTTGGCATCGCTCTGTAAGAGCGTGACTTCCTCGCCGGCGTTGACGGTACCCACAAGGCGATAATTATCTCCCGGACCGCTGCGGACCCAGGTATTCAGTTCATCAGAAACGTAACGCGTCTCTTCAGCATGAGAGACGGCGGTGGCGCTAAGCGCAAGTAAAGTTAGTCCAATCAGGCGTAATTTTGGCATCAGGCTGTCGTTATTGTCAGAGAAAGTGGAACGATAGTAACGGCATCAGTGTCGCTACGCAAAGTAGTCGACATCAATCGGAATCATCTGTGTCGCCTTTGCCGCTACGTCAAACTTTTACGCCCGTCAAATTGCTCGTTGCATGGCAATTTGGCGCAAAATACTATCTACTGACAAAAATAATGCGGGTAAGTTCGCCAAGAATCTTCCCAGATGTGACATAACCCATAAGTACAAGGCCATGGCTCAGGAAATCGAATTAAAGTTTATCGTCAATCACGACGCCGTAGATGCGCTGCGAAATCATCTTCATACGCTCGGCGGCGAGCATCATGCGCCCAGCCAGTTGCTGAATATCTACTTCGAAACGCCTGATAACTGGCTACGCCGCCATGATATGGGGCTGCGTATTCGTGGTGAAAATGGGCGCTATGAAATGACCATGAAAATTGCCGGCCGGGTAACGGGCGGGCTGCACCAGCGACCCGAATACAATGTCGCGCTAAGCGAACCCGTGCTGGATCTGACGCAACTTCCGGCGGAGGTCTGGCCTGATGGCAACCTGCCCGCTGGCCTGGCATCAAACGTACAGCCGCTGTTCAGTACCGATTTTTACCGGGAAAAATGGTGTCTGGACGTTGACGGCAGCAGGATTGAAATTGCGCTCGATCTCGGCGACGTAAAAGCGGGCGAGTTTGCCGAACCGATTTGTGAGCTGGAGCTTGAGTTGCTTCGCGGCGATACGCGCGCCGTGTTAAAACTGGCGAAGCAACTGCTGTCGCAAACCGGTTTGCGTCAGGGCAGTCTGAGTAAGGCGGCGCGAGGTTATCACCTGGCGCAGGGGAATGCGCCGCGAGAGAATACACCAACGGCAATTCTGCGGACTGCCGCGAAAGCCACGGTAGAGCAAGGGCTGGAGGCCTCGCTGGATCTGGCGTTGTCACAGTGGCAGTACCATGAAGAGCTCTGGCTGCGCGGCGACGAGTCGGCGAAAGAACACGTGCTGGATGCTATGGGATTAGTGCGCCATGCCTTAATGCTTTTTGGTGGCATTGTTCCGCGTAAAGCGAGCGCTCACTTACGTGATCTATTTACCCAGGCGGAAGCGACGATGACATCAGCGGTGTCCGCCGTCACAGCCGTTTATAGTACGCAAACGGCGATGGCGAAACTGGCATTGACGGAATGGCTGGTGACGAAAGCCTGGCAGCCATTTCTGGACGCGAAGGCGCAGGCCAAAATGGCCGATTCTTTTAAGCGTTTCGCCGACATTCATCTTTCTCGTCATGCTGCTGAATTAAAAAAAGTTTTTGGACAACCGCTGGGTGATAAATATCGCGACCAGTTGCCGCGTTTGACTCGCGATATTGACAGCGTTTTACTGCTGGCCGGGTATTATGATGCGATGGTCGCGCAGGCATGGCTGGAGAACTGGCAGGGATTGCGTCACGCCATTATTACCGGGCAACGTATTGAAATTGAACATTTCCGTAATGAGGCCATCAACCAGCAGCCGTTCTGGTTGCACAGCGGAAAACGATAATCAGAACCGTAGAAAGCGCCTGATGACGCTGCGCTTATCAGGCTTACGGTATGCGGACTTGTAGGCCGGATCAGGCGAAACGCCGCCACCCGGCATTATTTAAAGGATATCCCCTAAATGACGCCGCTCTCTTCACCCTTATCGCAGTACTGGCAGACCGTTGTTGAGCGCCTACCAGAAGGATTTACTGAGACATCGCTTAGCGCGCAGGCGAAGTCAGTACTTACATTTAGCGATTTTGCGCTGGATAGCGTGATAGCGCATCCGGAGTGGCTTGCCGAACTGGAATCCGCATCGCCGCAGGCTGATGAATGGCGACATTATGCTGGCTGGTTACAGGAGGCGTTGGCAGGTGTCTGTGACGACGCCTCGCTGATGCGTGAACTGAGGTTTTTTCGTCGTCGCATCATGGTACGCATCGCCTGGGCGCAGACGCTGTCGCTGGTGGACGATGAGACTATTTTACAACAGTTGAGCCATCTGGCGGAGACGCTCATTGTGGGGGCGCGCGACTGGCTGTATGCCGCCTGTTGCCGCGAATGGGGAACCCCCTGTAACCCGCAGGGCGTTCCGCAGCCGCTGTTGATTTTAGGCATGGGCAAGCTGGGCGGCGGCGAACTGAATTTTTCGTCTGATATCGATCTGATTTTCGCCTGGCCGGAACATGGCGAGACCCGGGGCGGGCGTCGTGAACTCGATAACGCCCAGTTTTTTACGCGTCTCGGGCAGCGGCTGATCAAAGCGCTGGATCAGCCCACAATGGATGGTTTTGTCTATCGGGTGGACATGCGCCTGCGACCGTTTGGCGACAGCGGCCCGCTGGTACTGAGTTTTGCCGCGCTGGAGGATTACTATCAGGAGCAAGGACGCGACTGGGAACGCTACGCCATGGTGAAAGCGCGGCTAATGGGCGATAACGACGACGCCTGGTCTCGTGAATTACGCGCCATGCTGCGGCCTTTCGTTTTCCGCCGCTATATCGATTTCAGCGTCATCCAGTCGCTACGTAATATGAAAGGGATGATCGCCCGCGAAGTGCGACGCCGCGGTTTGAAAGACAACATTAAACTTGGCGCGGGCGGTATTCGTGAAATTGAGTTTATCGTGCAGGTATTCCAGCTCATCCGCGGCGGACGCGAGCCGTCGCTACAGTCGCGTTCGTTACTGCCAACGCTGGATGCTATCGCTGCGCTGCATTTGCTGCCTGAGAATGACGTGGCGCAACTGCGCGTGGCCTATCTTTTTCTACGTCGTCTGGAGAATCTGCTGCAAAGCATCAATGACGAACAGACGCAAACGTTGCCTGCCGACGATCTGAATCGGGCGCGGCTGGCCTGGGGAATGAAGGCGGAGAACTGGCCGCAGCTTGTTGGCGAACTGACGGATCATATGGCTAATGTACGCCGCGTATTCAACGAATTAATTGGCGATGATGAAGCCGATACCCCGCAGGAGGAAGAACGTTCAGAGCCGTGGCGTGAAGTATGGCAGGATGCGCTACAGGAGGATGATTCGACGCCAGTGCTGGCGCATTTAGCCGATGAGGATCGGCGACAGGTTCTGACCCTCATCGCTGACTTCCGTAAGGAACTGGATAAACGCCCTATCGGCCCGCGCGGGCGGCAAGTGCTGGACCAACTGATGCCGCACCTGCTTGCTGATGTCTGTTCTCGCGAAGACGCCGCTGTTACGCTATCGCGGATAACGCCATTGCTGGCGGGGATTGTCACTCGCACCACCTATCTGGAGCTGCTGAGCGAATTTCCCGGCGCGCTGAAACACCTGATTATGCTCTGCGCCGCTTCGCCAATGATAGCGAGCCAACTGGCGCGTTATCCGTTGTTGCTTGATGAACTGCTCGACCCCGGCACGCTTTATCAGCCGACGGCTACCGACGCTTACCGCGACGAATTACGCCAGTATTTGCTGCGCGTGCCGGAAGAGGACGAAGAACAACAACTGGAGGCATTACGCCAGTTTAAACAGGCACAGCTTTTGCGGATTGCGGCGGCGGATATTGCCGGTACGCTGCCGGTGATGAAAGTGAGCGATCACCTCACATGGCTGGCGGAGGCGATGATTGATGCTGTGGTGCAGCAGGCGTGGACGCAAATGGTTGCGCGTTATGGTCAGCCAGCGCATCTGGACGAGCGCCAGGGGCGGGGGTTTGCGGTTGTCGGTTATGGCAAGTTGGGCGGATGGGAGCTGGGCTACAGTTCCGATCTGGATCTCATCTTCCTGCATGACTGTCCGATGGACGTCATGACCAACGGCGAACGCGAAATCGACGGGCGGCAGTTTTATCTGCGCCTGGCGCAGCGCATTATGCATCTGTTCAGTACGCGCACCTCCTCCGGCATTTTGTATGAGGTGGATGCGCGTCTACGCCCCTCTGGCGCGGCGGGAATGCTGGTGACTTCAGCGGACGCGTTTGCCGATTATCAGCAGCATGAAGCCTGGACCTGGGAACATCAGGCGTTGGTACGCGCTCGCGTGGTATATGGCGACCCGCAGCTTACCTCACAGTTTGATACGGTGCGCCGCACTATCATGACGACGGCGCGCGACGGCAAGACATTGCAGACTGAAGTGCGTGAAATGCGCGAGAAAATGCGGGCGCATCTCGGCAATAAGCATCGTGATCGTTTTGATATTAAAGCTGATGAAGGCGGTATTACGGATATTGAGTTTATCGCGCAATATCTGGTACTGCGCTACGCTCATGAAAAACCTAAATTAACGCGCTGGTCTGATAACGTGCGCATCCTGGAGCTTCTGGCGCAAAACGGCATTATGGATGATCACGAGGCGCAGGCGTTGACGGTAGCCTACACCACACTGCGTGATGAACTGCACCACCTGGCGTTGCAGGAGCTTCCCGGTCATGTGGCGCAGACGTGTTTTAGCAAAGAGCGCGCGCTGGTGCAGGCAAGCTGGCGGAAGTGGCTGGTAGCCGTTTGAATTATGCTATTATCGCGCGCAAATTTTGAATCTCTCAGGAGACAGGAATGAAAGTAAATCTGCCAGCGTTTGAACGTGCAGGCGTCATGGTTGTGGGTGATGTAATGCTGGATCGCTATTGGTATGGCCCCACTTGCCGTATTTCACCGGAAGCGCCGGTGCCCGTGGTTAAGGTAAATACCGTTGAGGAACGTCCGGGCGGCGCGGCGAACGTGGCGATGAACATTGCGTCTCTGGGAGCGAACGCCCGTCTGGTCGGCCTGACGGGTATTGATGACGCCGCGCGCGCGCTGAGCAAAACGTTGGCGGAGGTCAATGTGAAGTGCGACTTCGTTTCTGTGCCGACGCATCCGACAATTACCAAACTGCGCGTGCTATCACGTAATCAGCAGCTCATTCGTCTTGATTTTGAAGAGGGCTTTGAGGGGGTGGACCCGCAGCCGTTGCATGAGCGTATCAACCAGGCGCTGGGATCGATCGGCGCGCTGGTATTGTCCGATTATGCCAAAGGCGCTCTGACCAGCGTGCAGACTATGATTTCCCTGGCGCGCCAGGCGGGCGTGCCGGTGCTCATCGATCCGAAAGGAACGGATTTTGAACGTTACCGCGGCGCCACGCTGCTGACGCCAAACCTTTCTGAATTCGAGGCGGTTGCGGGGAAATGTAAAAGCGAAGACGAACTGGTTGAACGCGGCATGAAGCTCATTGCCGATTACGACCTTTCCGCGCTGTTGGTCACGCGTTCCGAACAGGGAATGACGCTGCTGCAACCGAATAAAGCGCCGCTACATATGCCGACGCAGGCGCAGGAAGTTTATGATGTTACCGGTGCGGGCGATACGGTGATCGGCGTGCTGGCGGCGACGCTGGCGGCGGGAAATACCCTGGAAGAGGCGTGTTATTTCGCCAATGCGGCGGCGGGCGTAGTGGTAGGTAAACTCGGGACGTCAACGGTTTCCCCTATTGAGCTGGAAAACGCAGTGCGCGGACGCGCGGATACCGGCTTCGGCGTTATGACCGAAGAGGAGTTGAGACAGGCCGTCGCCAGCGCGCGTAAGCGTGGCGAGAAAGTGGTCATGACCAACGGCGTTTTCGATATTCTGCACGCGGGCCACGTCTCTTATCTGGCGAACGCGCGTAAATTGGGCGACCGCCTGATTGTTGCGGTCAATAGTGACGCCTCGACTAAACGCCTGAAAGGCGAAAGCCGTCCGGTTAATCCGCTCGAACAGCGTATGATCGTGCTGGGCGCGCTGGAGTCGGTCGACTGGGTTGTCTCTTTTGAAGAGGATACGCCGCAACGACTGATTGCCGGTATTCTGCCGGATCTGCTGGTAAAAGGCGGCGACTATAAGCCGGAAGAGATCGCGGGCAGCGAAGAGGTCTGGGCCAACGGCGGCGAAGTCATGGTGCTGAACTTCGAAGATGGTTGTTCCACGACCAATATCATCAAAAAGATCCAGACCGAGAGCGAGAAGTAAAACCGCGACATCAGGCGTTACAGACGCGGCGGGCGCTGATTTTGAAGGCGCGTCGGACATTTTGTTTCGACGCGTATCTCGCGGTTGACGCTGCTTTTTTTTCGACCTAAAGTAAAGGAATAAGGGTGAGAGGGGATCTCTCCCCCCTCTGATTGGCTGTTAGTAAGCTGCGAAACTTATCAGTAACAGAACAATCAGTATGATGACCTGTTGCATCATAACCCTTTCCTTATTAAAGCCCCTTCCTCGGGAGGGGCTTTCCCGTTTCAGCCCCTTGCTGACATCGCGATTGTTGGTGAGTGGCCTGTCTGGCGCAAGGGCTTTATCCCGCCGATTTTGCGTTACTGGATCGCCCACGCAAAATGGCCTGCTGGTCATAACGCTTTGTACAGACAAGGTGGAAAAAAGATAAAAAAATCCCCGGCCTTATGGCCAGGGACAGGAGATATAGCGGGGAGTTATTGCTCTTTTACCGTTGCTTCGCGATTAATCTCATCCGTTGCCGATGAAACCAACGGCGTGGTCAGCGCCTTTAGCGAGCCGCCAGCGATGCCAATCTCGTTTAACAGCGAATCGATCAGCGGCGCCTGGGTACGATAGGTGAGCGCGGCAGATAACGCTTGTTCCGCCAGGTTTCCCCCGTTAGCGCCGCCAGCGGCGACGTCGCCCGCCGTCGCGCCGCGATTGAGGCCATCGACCTGAATAATCTTAATGCCGTCGATGGATTTCATCGGTTCAACAGACTTCTCAATAACAGCAGGCAACGATTGTAAGAGCGCTAGTTTAAATTTGAGGCTGGTTTGTTCGTCAGATAGTACGTTGATAGCGTCATTCAGCGCCCGTTGCGCTTCGGCTTCCGCCAGACCTTTTTTACGCGTTGCTTCCGCCAGTTCGATGATGGCGGCGGCTTGCAATTCTGCCGCTTCTTTCTCTGCTTTTGCCCGAACGGTCAGTTCGACCGCTTTGGTTTCCGCATCCTGCGCCGCGGCGATCAGAGCGACCTGCTTGGCGCGATCCGCTTCGGCGGTCTGGCGGGTGGTTTCTACGTTTTGCTGGGCGCGAACCGCATCGGCCAGCGCGTCGTTGGCGCGCGCTTCTGCTTGTGATTGCTGCTCAGATTTGGCGGCAATGGCGATAGATTTCGTCTGGTTGGCGATTTCTGTCACCTGTTGCTGTTCGATCTCTTTAATACGTACTTCACGCTCGGCCTCAACTTTCCTGGACCGTACTGCTTGCTCACGTTCGATCTCCGTCTCCTGGATCTGCCGCTCAGCAAGAATGCGCGTCTGTTCTGCTTCACGATGGCGCTCGGCCTCAAAAGCGGCAATTTTGGCGTTTTGTTCGGCGGTGCGGGTTTTAACCTGTTGCTCCTGCTCCAGAGTCATAAAGGCTTCTTGCTGCTCGATTTCCAGCTTGCGCTCAAGCGCGTCGCGGTTCTTTTCGCGCACCGCTACTTCCACATCCTGTTCCACTTCATTACGTTCACGACGGCGGCGTTCGGTTTCCTGCGTCAGTTTCGTCAGCCCTTCGGCATCAAAGGCGTTGTTTGGATTGAAATGCTCTTTGGACGTTTGGTTAAAGTTGGTTAATGAGACGCTTTCCAGCTCCAGGCCGTTTTTCGACAAATCTTCCGCAACGGTGTTTTGTACGCCCTGAACGAAGTTTTCACGCGTATCCTGTAGCTCATGCATCGTCATCTGGGCCGCGGTAGCGCGTAAGGCGTCAACGAATTTATCCTCAACCAGCATACGAAGATCTTCCGGCGACAGCGTTCGCTGGCCAAGCGTTTGTGCGGCGGTAGCAATACCTTCAACAGAGGGTTTTACACGCACGAAGAAAGCAACGACCACGTCAACGCGCATACGATCTTTGGTGATCAGGCTATCGACGGTAGCACGGCTAACTTCAAGTTTTAGGGTATTCATATTGATCGGAATAATTTCGTGAAAGATTGGCATCACAATAGCGCCGCCGCTCATCACCACTTTTTGCCCGCCAAGCCCGGTACGGACAAACGCCTGTTCCGCAGATGCGCGGCGATAGAGGCGAGCAAAAATGATCCCGATAATTAATAAGACGATAACCGCAACGATGGCGGTAAACATCCATGATGGCAATATGCCAAAAACATCATCCATTATGTAAGTTCCTCTCAATTAGACATAGAAGTTACGCTCAGCCAAATAACGCGTTGCGGAAAGTCGGCAGACAATCAGCACCTTGTCTCCTTTTTTAAATTCTTTTCCCTTTTCGGGTTCCAGCAGTAAATAGTGAATCTGGCCGAACTTATCGGTAAATTTTCCTTCGCAAGGTGTACCGGCGACGGCGGCGTGGCCGGTAATAATCGCCATGCCGCCGATAAATTCCTCTTCCCTGAGGGCGGAGCTTTCATCTCTGGGTAGCCAGGGCGCGAGGATTTTTCCGCTGTAATGCACGGCAAAGACCGACAGGACAATGCTCAACGGGACCAGCAGCAGATTGCTGAGCGGCGCCTGCCAGAGCATGATCCCGCCATGCTGGATGAGGATACCGAAGAGGCCGAAATAGCCGGCCAATAGACAGAGGACGACCAGGGCGGGAACGCGTCCAATATTCAGATAATGGAGCGCCTGGCCCGCTGGGCCGGATGACAGGGCGTCATAATGATCGAGATGGGCGTCGAGCGCGCCTGAAAGAAAGTGGCCAAAAATCAGCGAAATCATCTCCAGCACGCCGATAAAGAAAACGAACGCGATGGCAAACAGATAGGGGCTGTTATACTCCGCAAATAAGGTCATATTTTCTATCCTTGTCGCCGCCTTCAGAAGGGGGTTCGCGTGATAATTTTCATGCTTGTTATTTCATTGCGTTACAATATCATGTGACCCATATCTCCTTAAGTCCGAAAAGCGATTTATCCGTCGTTATCTTTGGTGAATATTGTGATTTTGCGCATTAAATTTGCGCACGTTATGTATAAAACCGCCGTACATATAGGGAAATACTGAAATTAGAAAAAGCATATAGCCTTAACAGAATTCAATAACTGGAGGGTATGCTGATGAACAACAATAACGTCTATTCATTAAATAATTTCGATTTTCTGGCGCGCAGTTTTGCCAGAATGCAGGCGGAGGGGCGTCCTGTTGATATTCAGGCGGTAACCGGCAATATGGACGAGGAGCACCGCGACTGGTTTTGCAAGCGTTACGCGCTTTACTGCCAGCAGGCGACTCAGGCGAAAAGGTTAGAATTAGAACACTAATGCAGGCTCCCTTATACAGGCGCAGGACATTATTCAGATCTTATATGAGCGGGCCGTCAGGCCCGTTCACGTTTTTACTCTTGTGGATCGACTGGCGGGATGGCGGGCGCAGGTTTTACTTCTTCAGGCTTGTCGCGAGCTTCCAGTTCGCTGAGGCGTTGCTCCAGCAGCGCCAGTTTTTCCCGGGTGCGCAGCAAGACCTGAGTCTGGACATCAAACTCTTCGCGGCTCACCAGATCGAGACGCGTCAGCTGAGATTGCAGCGTTTGACGGATTTTTTTCTCGATATCTTCCCCGAACTCGCGAATACCTTTCGGCATTGACTCATGAACCTGGCGTGCGATTTGCTCAATTTTTTTCGGGTCAATCATTGTGGTTTCCCTGAACTGGTAAGTGTTAGCTCTTATTGTAGTGCGATATGTGGACGCCATAAACCAGAATTGTGTGACGTCATACGGAGTAAAGGCGTTGATGAAGGTAATCAATAGCGTTATAGTTAACCCGCTTATTCTCAGGGCGGGGCGAAATTCCCCACCGGCGGTAAATCAGCGATGTTTAACGCATTTCTCATCACGGCGCGCCGTGACGGAACGCGGAGAGCAGGTTGAAAGCCCGCGAGCGCTTTTTGCCATAGCGAAAAGGTCAGCAGATCCGGTGTAATTCCGGGGCCGACGGTTAAAGTCCGGATGGGAGAGGGTAACGATCCAGTCGGGCATGGACCCGCTCACGTTATTTTTTTGCCGCTTGTCGGCACTCCTAAGACTGCCCTGATTCTGGTAACCATAATGTTAATGAGGTTTTTTTACCATGAATCAGACGCTACTTTCCTCTTTTGGTACGCCTTTTGAACGTGTTGAACTTGCACTGGATGCGCTGCGTGAAGGACGCGGTGTGATGGTGCTTGATGATGAAGATCGTGAAAACGAAGGCGATATGATTTTCCCCGCAGAGACGATGACCGTAGAACAGATGGCGTTAACCATTCGTCACGGTAGCGGTATTGTTTGCCTGTGTATTACTGAAGATCGTCGTAAGCAGCTCGACTTGCCAATGATGGTGGAAAACAACACCAGCGCCTACGGCACCGGTTTTACCGTGACCATTGAAGCCGCAGAAGGCGTGACCACCGGCGTTTCCGCCGCTGACCGTGTCACTACGGTGCGTGCGGCAATTAAGGATGGCGCAAAACCGTCCGATCTTAACCGTCCGGGGCACGTTTTCCCACTGCGCGCTCAGGCGGGCGGCGTGCTGACGCGCGGCGGTCATACGGAGGCGACCATCGATCTGATGACGCTGGCCGGTTTTAAACCTGCAGGTGTACTGTGCGAGTTGACTAACGACGATGGGACGATGGCGCGCGCGCCGGAGTGTATCGCGTTTGCAGGCCAGCATAATATGGCGGTGGTCACGATTGAAGATCTGGTGGCTTACCGCCAGGCGCATGAGCGCAAAGCCAGCTGATCGAACGGATCATGGTTGAAAAAAGCCGATGAGATGTCATCGGCTTTTTTGTATTCCTTCGGTGCCATATCGTTCAGTTTCAAAGAACGACGAATAAGCTGAATGGTAAAATTATTGTGAGAAAAGCAGAGGCCTGAATGCAGACCTCTGCTTTGGTTTATCTATTCAGGTTATTTGCCTCTGGCCAGTTTCAATGCCCAGGCGCCGCTCATCACCAGCAGCAGAATCAGGCACAACCCAAAGGCCAACATACATGCCTGCGCCATGTTCATAAAGTGCCAGGGCGGAAGCAGATACCAGCCTTCGGACTGCTGGTAGAGATCGACAAACCACTGCTGTACGCTACTGAGCGTTACGCCATCAGGGACGATAGGCGCGTCATAACCGCAGTCTCCGGTAGGTTTAAACCACTCCGGTGCCCATTCCGCCAACGGTAAGTTGAAAGGAAAGGTCGGGTCAGTCGAACATCCTTGCACGCCAAAAAGTGAATCGGGGTCCGCATTATGTACCGCATGATGGATACCATTAAGCTTAATAGAAAACTTAATGCCCATAATGCTGCCATAAAACGCCGCGATACAGCCAATCAGCTTCAGCGCGATATTTTTGGGATTTATCGCCGCAATCACCCCGCCAATTACCATCACAAACATCGCGTAACGGATGTAAACACACTGCTCGCACGGTGCCATGTAGAGGTAGATTTGGAAGAACGAGTGCGCCAGGATAATTAATCCTCCCATCGCGATGGCCATTAACAGCCACAGAAAGCGCTGTTCCTGCCATCTCACCAGCGTATCCACTGGTCTTGCGCGTAGGTCTCGCCATAATCCCTTAATAAAATCCATAATCGTTTCCCTGCTTATTTTTTAGTGGCCAGTTCCCGAACGAGTTCAGCCATAGAATCGATGGATTTGATGTTTTTGGTATAGATAAGGTACTTGCCGTTGACGACGTAAGCCGGAACACCCTGAATTTTGGCAACGTCATAGGCGGCTTTCCATTTTTCCAGCGTCTCCTGAACGGCAGGATCTTTCAGCGCCGCTTCAAAATCAGCCTGGCTCATGCCTGCGGCGTCCAGCCCGGTTTTAATAAATGCCGCCGGATCTTTCCCATCTGACCAGCGCTCTTTCTTATCATGGTAAGCCGCATACCAGGCGAACTTCGCTTTTTTGAATTGTGATTTAGCATCAAATAACGAAATCCCGGCAGCTTTATCTTTGGCGATCAGGACTGCAAATACTTCGCTGGCCTGTTTGCCATATTCGCCTTTTGTTTCCAGGTGGAACGGAGTGAACGTAACGAGATCGGCTACTTTATCAGAAACCGGACCTGTTACGGCTTTGTCATATTTGTAGCAGAAAGGGCAGGCGTAGCTAAATACCTTAATCAGCGTTTTATCCGCATTAGGAATCGGTTTCTCCAGAACCATATAATCTGTGCCCTCGGTAAAAGCCGATGCCGCAAAAGGAGTGACCAATGCCGCGGTTAATACTACGCTTTTAAATAAAGAGGTAATCCATTTAGATGACATATTAATTCCTTCCCGTTATTTATTTAAACATTTGCGTTGGATGAACCAGTAATGCACGATAGTGAGTCTGGTTGGGTTTATCCGACAGCACATCAATTTCAACTTTCACTTCTTTCGTTTTATAGTCAATCTCATTCAGTTTGCCGACTGTGGGTTTACCAACGTCGAACAGGTTAATAGAACCGCCAAAGCCGAACATGGTGTCGCGGTCTTTTTGATATTCAACAACCGAGGTAATAGGACTATAGAAATCATATCCACGTTCTTTACCGTATTCCCAAACTTGTTGTACGGTGCCTTTCTTCTCATCGATCTTATATTCGACAAAACGGGAATATTTCATGGTCGGTAGAGCCGGTTGCTCCAGGCCGCGACCATCGCCGTTATCAAAGACCGTTAACGTGCCTTTGCTGGAAAGCCATGCCGTATGTTGGGTATAGGTGAAATCGAAATCGGTGTCCTTACACTTGCCGTTTTCGTCACAGGTCAACGGCTTACCATGATCGTCTACCGGTTTCAGCAATTTACTGGCTAGCTGCTTATTCCAGCCTTTAGACGGTGCCAGTATCCATTTCACCTGCTTATCGCGACCAATTTTTACAATACCCTGATGGCGGGAAGAAAGGATGATGGAGTCGTCTTTCGCGTCATAAGCGATAGAGTTGACGTGCGCCCAGTTACGACCGGCACCAACGCCAAGCGCATCGCCATACGGCGTATCCGGTTCGAGTTTCGCCTGCTGTCCGGCATGGGCCAGATCGACGTTCACGCATACTGCGCCCGCATCCAGCGCGCCGAGCAGCGCATCACGCATAGGGTCGAGGATTTTGGTTAAATCCCAAACGTCTACTACGCGGTCAGACTTATCAACCTCAATGATTTGGTCACGAATCGTATGAACATGTATGCCGTCTTCTTTGCGGTAATCGCGTTTGCCGACGCGCAGCAGTACGGTGCCGTTCACGGTTTCGATGGATTCATGAGACGCATCCAGGAACCCGCGCGGCAGTTTGTGATCGGCAAGAATTTGCCCCATCATGTCAAACTCGTACCAGTGTTGGCCCTGCACCGCGGTAAAGGTGCCGCGAGGCGTTTCACGAATACCCATCAGGTAGCCGCGTTTGTTGATATTCATATCGTGGCCGTCGTAGAAGGTATCTTGATCCAGCCACCAGCGGTATTCACCCTGGGTGTCAACCACAAACGTATAAGGGGCGATATCGAAAGGCAAAGCACCGCCCGCCGGACCGGCATCAAGAATGCCCGCATTTTTATCTTTTTCGCCGTGCCAGTGAAATTCAGCGCCCTGCGGCGTAAAGGTATGGGTATTTACCAGATAAAGGCGATCTTCAAATCCTGGCGCGACTTTAATAACTTTCGTTTGCTGGAGATCTGAAATAGAACGGTTATCCATATAATGGTTGACGATGGCGGACGTCTGCACCACATAGTCATCCTTCATGGCTTTGCCGTTTTCTTTATATTCTACCGTGACGTTGTTGGCAAATTTCTGATAAAGGCCAAAAATAGGAATACCGTCATAGGTTTCTAAAGACTCTTTCCCAACGGTATAAGTAACGGGAACGCCTTTTTCCCCTTTACCATGTACAGTAACTTTAACGTCTGAAATAACATGGCTATCTAATTCCACCAGTGCGGTGAGAGGGGCATTACCGTAAGGATCGACAACGACTGCGCCTAATTTCCCTGCGGGCTGCGCCGGTTGAAAACCTGCGGCAAACGTACTGGCTGCGGTGAGTCCGCATGTCAGTGCGACGGCACCGGCAAGTATTGTTTTCCGGTATTGGTCAAACATGGATATATCTCCTTATATACAACTTCTAAATATAATACTTCTGAATATACTATGTTTTTATGAATAATAAATGAGGTAAATGATTGGTCTTTAAATATAAGTCATGATGCTGTTACTTATTTTAAAGTATATTCTGTATCAATATTTTTTAATTGCCTGAGTGAGTCGATAGTAGGAGTGTGATATTTTAAGAACAATATAAATTAGTACGAAGTGTGATCTTATCGACATTGTTTTCTGCTTAATACCTCTTTCATTATTGTGTTTCACCACTGATTTATATGATCAAAATCATTTATTTGTTCCACAAATATGCCAGTATATGAATACGTCAAAATAAGGGTATGTAAAATTTTAACGTTAAATGTTTAGTGATGTTAAATTTTAAGGGTAAAAAGGATGTTTATTGCCTGGTATTGGATAATATTAATCGTTCTGGTGGTAGTAGGGTATATTTGCCATATGAAGCGTTATTGCAGAGCGTTTCGGCAAGACAGAGATGCATTACTTGAAGCGCGAACGAAACGTTTTCGCCAGACGAGCGAAGGCGACAGCGTGATGAATGAGCAGAAATAGCGCATATCCTTGACGGGCAGCCGGATGTTGCCTGGCTAAAGGCCTGCATCCGGCGCGACGTTTCTCTTAACCGATACCTATCGTCTGCAAAATGACGAGACTGAGCCCCATGATGGACATACCGCAAAGCACGCCATAGCTGGGGTTATTGTTAGGATCGATCTCTTTTGCCAGCGGCATCAGTTCATCGACGGAGAGCGCCACCATAATACCGGCGACTGCCGCCATGATAGCCGCCATAACGATTGGCGAAACCAGACTGCCCAAAATCAGCCACGCCAGCACGCCGCCAAGAATTTCCGCCATGCCGGAGATACCGGCCCAAAAAATCGCGGTACGTTTTGAGCCCGTCGCGGCATAAACCGGACCGGCAACCGCCAGACCTTCAGGAATATTGTGCAACGCCACCGCCAGTGCGATGCCGAAACCCAGTTCAAGATTGCTGCTGGCAGTGACAAAGGTGGCGATCCCTTCCGGAAAGTTATGCAGGCTAATGCCGAGCGTCAATAAAATCGCAGTGCGTTTTATCGAGCCGGGAAGCGGCTGCTGCCTTTTTTGCATCAGATCCTGCGGATGAGCGTGAGGAAGCAGGCGGTCCAGCCCGAAGTAGCCCAACAGGCCGATAATAAACATTCCGTAGCCCAGTACAGGCGACATCCCCTCGGTATCAAGCGCGGCGGGCAGCATCTCCATCAGCGAGATGAGCAGCATGATCCCTGCGGCGAAGCCCAGCGAAAAAGCCAGCACGCGGTTAGACGGTTTTTGGCCAAGAACGCCAAGAAACGCGCCAATAAAGGTGGCAGCGCCCGCCAGTAAGGTCAGAATAAGTGGTACTGACATCCATTACTCCTTATCAATTTGCCGTCCGAACCTGACCTTCAAAATAACTGATGATCTTCATCATAGTTATCTGAGTTCTTCCTCTGTGAAGAAAGCGTATGGTGATGTTAACAAAATGTCTTTCCTGTAAGGATAACATCATGTCTTTAACGTGTATGCCAGCATTGTTTTTGGGGCATGGCAGCCCGATGAACGTGCTGGACGATAATGATTATACCCGCGCCTGGCGGCGATTGGGGGAAGCCCTGCCGCGACCACAGGCGATAGTGGTGGTATCGGCGCACTGGTATACCCGTGGGACTGGCGTCACAGCGATGGAAAGGCCGCAAACTCTCCATGATTTTGGCGGTTTTCCGCAGGCGCTGTATGACACGCATTATCCGGCCCCTGGATCGCCTGCGCTGGCGCAGCGTCTGGTTGAACTGTTGGCTCCCGTTCCCGTCGCGCTCGATAAAGAAGCGTGGGGATTTGATCACGGCTCTTGGGGCGTATTGATCAAGATGTACCCGAATGCGGATATCCCGATGGTGCAGCTTAGTGTTGATAGTACCAAACCGGCGGCATGGCATTTTGAGGTGGGCCGTAAACTGGCGACGCTGCGTGACGAAGGCGTGATGCTGGTGGCCAGCGGGAATGTGGTTCATAACCTGCGGACTGTGCGTTGGCACGGTGACAATATACCGTATCCCTGGGCGGCGTCATTTAATGACTTTGTGAAAGCCAACCTGACGTGGCAGGGGCCGGTAGAACAGCACCCGCTGGTGAATTATCTGCAACATGAAGGGGGCGCCTTATCGAACCCGACGCCGGAGCACTTTTTGCCTTTGCTGTATGTACTTGGCGCCTGGGACGGCAAGGAACCTATCACCATCCCGGTCGACGGTATTGAGATGGGCAGTATAAGTATGTTGTCGGTGCAGGTGGGGTAGGCCGGATAAGGCGCGGAATGATTGCCCGATGGCGCTACGCGCATCGGGCTTACAGGAAAATCTATCCTTCGACAAAAATATGCGGATAGAAGCGGGAGAGATCCTGGGTGATCAGCGCCCGATCTTCACGGATACCAATTCCGGCGGGCTGATCGTTAATCAGCCAGCTACCAATCAGGGTGTAACTGTCGCCGAATTTTGGCAGCGGATAGAACTGTTGCACGATCATACCCTCTTCGCCATACGGGCCTTCCACGGATTCGATCGTTTTACCGTTTTCAATAATCGATACGTTCGCCCCTTCGCGGGAGAAGATCGGTTTCACGACATATTTATCCATTGGCGGATGTTCGTCTTCGGCGAAATACGCAGGCAACAGATTCGGATGGTCCGGGAACATCTCCCACAACAGCGGCAACAACGCTTTATTGGAGATAATGCTTTTCCAGGCCGGTTCCAGCCAGCGCACGCCGGCATCTTCCAGCTTGGTGGAAAACATCTCGCGCAGCATAAATTCCCACGGATAGAGCTTGAACAGGTTCGCAATGACCTGATCCTGCAGATCCGTAAATTGGCCTTTTTCCCCCAGACCAATATCGTCGATATAGAGAAATTCGGTGGCGATTTCCGCTTCGGCCGCGCAATCCTGTAAATACTGAATGGTGCCGCGATCCTCAACCGTATCGCGACAGCAGGTGAGATGCAGCAACTGAAAACCGTACTGCTCGCGAAGTTCAGCAAAGCGTTCAATCAGCTTTTCCTGCAGGCTATTAAACTGATCGCTGCCTTCCGGCAGATTGCCCGCGTTGATCTGATCTTCCAGCCAAATCCACTGAAAAAACGCCGCTTCATACAGCGATGTTGGCGTGTCGGCATTATTTTCGAGCAGCTTAGGCTCGCCGATGCCGTCCCAGGCCAAATCGAGGCGGGAATAGAGCGACGGTTGTTGCGTTTGCCAGGACTGGCGAACAAAACCCCAGGTATGTTTTGGAATACGAAACTTCGTCATCAGCTCATCGCTGGCGATGACGCGTTCTACTACCTTGAGGCACATCTGGTGCAGCTCGGCGGTAACGTCTTCCAGTTTTTCCACCTGGGCGAGCGTTAACTTGTAATAAGCGTCTTCACACCAGTACGGTTCACCATACATAGTGTGAAAATTAAACCCGTATTCAGTCGCTTTATCGCGCCAGTCCGGGCGCTCGGTAATACTGACTCTTTCCATGCGTATCAGCCGCCCATCGAACGTGTTGAAGTACCGGCAGCGCTACGCTGCATGGTGCTCTGTTTGGCGACGGATTCGCCAAAACCGCCGCGGGTAACGGTTGTTGTGGTGGCAGGTTTCGGCGCCATCGCGGTTTTCGGTACGGTCATTGTCCGGCCCGGTTGCGCCGCGCCGTAGTTTTTACCTGCCGCATCGGTATATTTGCCGTATGCAGGGCTGGCCGGGTTTTTCGAGCTAAACAGCGGCTGTTGCGCAAAGCCTGCGCCGCCGCCCATCAGACGCCCCATCATGTAACCTGCCATAAGCGGCATCCAGAAACTGCCGCTGGATTGTTGGGCCTGCGCCTGATTTTCCGGTGCCATGCCAGCCTGTGCGGGCGCTTGCTGGCACTGACCTTCGCCAAACTCGGCGACGCAATCTTCGCGTGTAGCGTACTTAGGCGCAGTACGTTCGGCCTCTTTCAGCGCATTGTTATATGCGGTTGTACACTCCGCGCTTTTGCCCGGATTCGCCGCTGAACAGTCATCAGCGTTTTGATACAGCGATACGGTTTCATCGCTTTTTTCACAGCCAGCCAGCATAAAAACAGCCGTAACCGCCAGGGCGACCGGCGTTAAATGCCGCGCGCTCCAGCTTTTGCGAAATGATGCGTGATGGATGGATTTTGTCCGTTTCATATTTGTCTTCCAGGACCCAGTGGTAAATACAACATGCCTTCAGAATAGAGGATGACTGGTCGAAATTGAAGCGAGAAAAGGCGAGAATGCGGCGGAATAGCAGGATCTTTACGTTGCCTTACGTTCAGGCGCGGCTTCATGACAGGTAGCGCCGCGCTTACCAGACCTATAAGGGCACAGGTCTGATAAGCGCAGCGCCAGCGAATAACTTATCAATGCCGGAATGGATTGCCGTTATTGCTGTTGGCGCGAGCGGCGGTCGGCTGTACTGCCGGCGCGGCGCTATGGGCATTATAACCGTCTGCGGCAGCATCCTGCTCTGGCGTTTCCGGCGCTACGCTTTCCGGCGACGTCGGGATAGGTTTACCCAACGTACTGTTAAGCGCGAGCAGATCCTGCTCGTTCAGCGTACCGAGCGCATATTTGATATTTAACTGATTAATCAAATAGGTATAACGCGCGTTGGCCAGTTGCTGCTTGGCATCATACAGAGTGGTGGTGGCATCCAGTACGTCAACAATGGTACGTGTACCGACCGAGTAACCGGCTTCCATTGCATCCAAAGAACTTTGCGCGGAAACGACTGCCTGTTTATACGCGTTGATGCTGCTGATGGAGGCGTTAATATTGTTAAAGGAAGAACGTACGGTCTGCACCACGCTACGGTGCGCGCTTTCCAGCTGTTCGCTTGCGCCGACGAAGTTATACTGCGCCTGTTTTACCTGCGAGTTAACCATCCCGCCTTGATACAGCGGCAGGGAGAAGTTCAGGCCGATTTTATTCTGCCCCATGTTGCTATCGTCGTACTGGGCGGCGTTGGTTTTAGAACCGCTATAAGAGGTATCAGAAATGCCGGTTGAGGCCGTTAAATTCAGCGTCGGCAGATGGCCATCCTGCGCCTGACGGATTTGCTCGCGCGCCAGATCCTGACTTAAACGCGCCTGCAACAGCGACAGGTTACGGTTTTCCGCTTCCTTCAGCAGCGCATTAACAGCTTTGGGTTTGTCGGTTTTAAAATGCTCGACGTTAAGCGACGCCAGCTCCGGGTAATAATTGCCGGTCACCTGGCGCAGCTCTTCTACCGCGTTATCCAGGTTGTTGCGGGCGGTCACTTCATTCGCCAGTACGGTATCATATTGCGCACGGGCGTTTTGCACGTCGGTAATGGCGACCAGACCCACGTTAAAACGTTGCGTCGTTTGATCTAACTGACGGTAGATAGCCTCTTTTTGCGCCTGGGTATAGGAAAGCACATCAATAGCGTTCAATACCTTAAAATACGCGTTCGCGGTATTGAGGATCAGCGTCTGCTGATCGGTCTGATAGGTGACATCCTGAATGCCTGCTGCTTTTTCTTGCAGGGTGAGCCCACGCCATTTCGACATATCAAACAGTGTCTGCGTTAATTGCAGGGAAGCGCTGGTTTCATTGGAGTTGATACCGTTCGCATCGCGATAACCGTTGCTGTAGGTGTAGTCGGCACCTAAACCCAGTTGCGGCAGTAAAGGACTACGCGCTTCGTTAATTTTTTCGAATGCAGCATCGCGATCGGCAGCGGATTTACGCAATTCCGGGTTGCTCAGGCGTGCTTGCTGATAAACTTGCATCAGGTTCTCTGCCTGGCTTAGTGTGCTGAACCCCGACAGGCTCAGGCCGATAAGGATGGGGAGCAATTTCTTCATTTGCATTCCTTGTTGTGAAGCAGTATTTAGCGCTGATCAATTTGTAAAAATAATTGCTGATTCTAGCAGAATCCGCCACTGCAAAAAGTTGGCGTTACGTGCCATACGAGCCTTAATTGGCACCAATTTACCACAAGGGTGATAAAACAGCAGTCAACCACCCTTGAAATTCATCATTTAATCATTATTGCTAGCAGGGCAGCACAATGCGTAAATCAGACAACTTGCCAGTTACTTTCACCAAAAGCGATGTAGAAATTATTGCACGGGAAACGCGCTATCGCGGTTTTTTTTCATTGGATGTGTATCGATTCCGCCATCGTTTATTCAACGGAGAAATGAGTGGCGAGGTAAAGCGCGAAATTTTTGAGCGCGGGCACGCCGCCGTCTTGCTACCCTTTGACCCTGAACGCGACGAGGTGGTGCTGGTCGAACAGATTCGTATTGCCGCGTACGACACAAGCGTTACGCCGTGGCTGCTGGAGATGGTCGCCGGCATGATAGAAGAAGGCGAAACCATTGAGGCGGTCGCCCGGCGGGAGGCGATGGAAGAAGCGGGGCTGACCGTAGGCCGCACCCGACCGGTCATCAGTTACCTGGCGAGTCCAGGAGGAACCAGCGAGCGCTCATCTATTCTGGTGGGTGAAGTGGACGCCACGACCGCGGTAGGTATTCATGGTCTGGCGGATGAAAACGAAGATATTCGGGTTCATGTGGTAAGCCGGGAACAGGCATACCAGTGGGTAGAAGAGGGGAAAATCGACAACGCAGCCGCAGTCATCGCTTTGCAATGGCTTCAGTTGCATCATCAAGAGTTAAAAAACGAGTGGAAAAAATGAAGCGTTATACACCTGACTTCCCAGAAATGATGCGTTTGTGCGAAACCAATTTTTCGCAATTGCGCCGCCTGCTGCCGCGCAATGACGCCCCCGGTGAAACGGTGAGCTATCAGGTGGGCAACGTACAATATCGGTTAACGATTGTGGAATCGACCCGATACACTACGCTTGTAACGATCGAGCAAACGGCGCCAGCCATCACCTACTGGAGCCTGCCGTCGCTGACGGTGCGCCTCTACCATGATGCGATGGTGGCTGAAGTGTGTTCAAGCCAGCAGATCTTTCGCTTCAAAGCGCGGTATGATTATCCAAATAAAAAGTTGCATCAACGCGACGAAAAGCATCAAATTAATCAGTTTCTGGCCGACTGGCTACGATTCTGTTTAGCACATGGAGCGATGGCGATTCCGGTTTATTAGCGTCGTGAAACCTAAGGACACCATTTGGAAAGCCTGTTAACCCTACCTCTGGCTGGTGAGGCCCGAGTCAGGATTTTACAAATTACAGATACTCACCTGTTTGCCGAAAAGCATGAAACGCTGTTAGGCGTCAATACCTGGGAAAGTTACCAGGCCGTGCTGGAGGCTATTCGGGCGCAACAGTATGAATATGATCTGATCGTGGCCACCGGCGATCTGGCGCAGGATCAATCCGCTGCGGCTTATCAGCATTTTGCTGAGGGTATCGCAAGCTTTCGCGCGCCTTGCGTTTGGCTACCGGGCAATCATGATTTTCAGCCGGCAATGTACAGCGCGCTGCAAGAGGCGGGGATTTCCCCGGCTAAACGCGTGTTAATCGGTGAACAATGGCAGATTTTGTTGCTGGATAGCCAGGTGTTTGGCGTCCCGCATGGCGAACTGAGCGAGTTCCAACTGGAATGGCTTGAGCGTAAGCTCGCCGATGCGCCAGAGAGACAGACATTGCTCCTTTTGCACCACCATCCGTTGCCGGCAGGGTGCAGTTGGTTGGATCAGCACAGCTTGCGTAATGCCGGTGAGCTGGATAGCGTGCTGGCGAATTTCCCGCGTGTAAAATATCTGTTATGCGGACATATCCACCAGGAGCTGGATCTTGACTGGAACGGTCGCCGTCTGCTGGCGTCGCCGTCAACCTGCGTACAGTTCAAACCGCACTGCGCGAACTTTACGCTGGATACTATCGCGCCGGGCTGGCGTACGCTGGAGCTCCGGGCGAACGGCGTCCTGGAGACGGAAGTGCATCGCCTGCAGGATACCCGGTTCCGACCCGATACCGCTTCGGAAGGATACTGATGTCTACGCTTCTCTATTTGCACGGATTCAACAGTTCCCCTCGCTCGGCAAAAGCGTGCCAGCTAAAAAACTGGCTGGCGGAGCGTCATCCGCATGTCGAGATGATCGTCCCTCAGCTGCCGCCGTATCCTGCCGATGCGGCGGAGTTGCTGGAATCTCTCGTGCTTGAGCATGGCGGTGCGCCATTAGGGCTGGTAGGATCGTCGCTGGGTGGTTATTACGCCACCTGGCTGTCGCAATGTTTTATGCTGCCGGCTGTGGTGGTGAATCCCGCCGTGCGGCCCTTTGAATTACTGACCGACTATCTCGGTCAGAACGAGAACCCCTACACCGGGCAGCAATATGTGCTAGAGTCTCGCCATATTTATGATCTTAAAGTCATGCAGATTGACCCGCTGGAAGCGCCGGACCTGATCTGGCTACTGCAACAGACGGGCGATGAAGTGCTGGATTACCGCCAGGCGGTGGCATATTACGCCTCCTGCCGTCAGACAGTGACCGAGGGTGGTAATCACGCATTCACGGGCTTCGAAGATTATTTCAACCAGATTGTCGATTTTCTTGGACTGCACAGTTGCTGACAATCAATTCGAATTGCTAATTAAACCATGACGCAAACTTATAACGCTGATGCCATTGAGGTACTCACTGGGCTTGAGCCGGTACGCCGCCGCCCGGGGATGTACACCGATACGACCCGCCCCAACCATTTGGGTCAGGAAGTGATTGATAATAGTGTGGATGAAGCACTGGCAGGTCACGCCAAACGCGTGGATGTCATTTTACATGCCGATCAATCGCTGGAAGTGATTGACGACGGACGCGGGATGCCGGTGGATATCCATCCGGAAGAGGGGGTTCCGGCGGTAGAACTGATCCTCTGTCGGCTTCATGCCGGCGGTAAATTCTCCAATAAGAACTATCAGTTCTCTGGTGGTCTGCATGGGGTGGGGATTTCGGTAGTAAATGCCCTGTCAAAGCGCGTGGAAGTGACCGTGCGCCGCGACGGTCAGGTCTATAACATCGCGTTTGAAAACGGCGAAAAAGTGCAGGATTTGCAGGTTGTCGGCACCTGCGGTAAACGTAATACTGGCACCAGCGTGCATTTCTGGCCGGACGAAAGTTTCTTCGACAGCCCGCGTTTTTCTGTCTCTCGCTTAATGCACGTTCTGAAAGCAAAAGCGGTGCTGTGTCCCGGCGTGGAAATCACTTTTAAAGATGAAGTGAATAACAGCGAGCAGCGCTGGTGCTACCAGGATGGTCTGAACGACTATCTGGGCGAAGCGGTAAACGGCCTGCCGACGCTGCCGGAAAAGCCGTTTATCGGTAATTTTAACGGTGAAACGGAAGCGGTTGACTGGGCGCTATTGTGGCTGCCGGAAGGCGGCGAATTACTGACGGAAAGCTACGTCAACCTGATCCCGACCATGCAGGGGGGGACGCACGTCAACGGTCTGCGCCAGGGCCTGCTCGACGCGATGCGCGAATTTTGCGAATACCGCAATATTCTGCCGCGCGGCGTCAAACTGTCGGCGGAAGATATCTGGGATCGCTGCGCTTATGTGCTCTCCGTGAAAATGCAGGACCCGCAATTTGCCGGGCAGACTAAAGAGCGTCTGTCGTCGCGTCAATGTGCGGCATTTGTTTCCGGCGTGGTGAAAGATGCCTTCAGCCTGTGGCTGAACCAGAACGTGCAGGCGGCGGAACAACTGGCAGAGATGGCGATTGCCAGCGCGCAGCGGCGACTGCGCGCCGCAAAAAAAGTGGTACGCAAAAAGCTCACCAGCGGTCCGGCGTTGCCGGGGAAACTGGCGGACTGTACCGCGCAGGATCTTAATCGGACCGAGCTGTTCCTTGTGGAAGGGGATTCGGCGGGCGGTTCCGCCAAGCAGGCGCGCGATCGCGAATATCAGGCGATCATGCCGCTCAAAGGTAAGATCCTTAACACCTGGGAGGTCTCTTCCGATGAAGTGCTGGCCTCGCAAGAGGTGCATGATATTTCCGTGGCGATCGGTATCGATCCGGACAGCGACGATCTGAGTCAGCTGCGCTACGGCAAGATCTGTATCCTGGCGGATGCGGACTCCGATGGTTTGCATATCGCTACTCTGCTTTGCGCGCTGTTTGTCAGACATTTCCGCGCGCTGGTGAAGAATGGTCATGTCTATGTCGCGCTACCGCCACTATACCGTATCGATTTGGGTAAAGAGGTCTATTACGCGCTGACGGAAGAAGAGAAGGCGGGCGTACTGGAACAACTGAAGCGTAAGAAAGGCAAGCCGAACGTACAGCGTTTCAAAGGCCTGGGTGAAATGAACCCGATGCAGTTACGCGAAACCACGCTTGATCCAAATACTCGCCGCCTGGTGCAGCTCACCATTAGCGATGAAGACGATCAGCGTACTAACGCGATGATGGATATGCTGCTGGCGAAGAAACGTTCTGAAGATCGACGCAACTGGCTACAGGAAAAAGGCGATCTCGCGGATCTCGACGTGTAACGGTTGTTGCACGCTTTATCCGGTCTGCGCGCCGCAGGCCGGATAAGCGAATTCGACATGACGCCGCAGCCTGATGGCGACACTTGCGCATCGCATCAGGGAGACGTCAGACGAGGGTAATAACTTAAACGCCGGATTCCAGAATACGAATATTCATTTCCAGCACATCGTCTTTTACCGCGTCGCTGTAGGCTTTCATATGCGGGGTTTGCAGATGCGCCTCAAGGTGCGCAACGCTTTCCCACTGTTCAATCATCACGATCGAGTCAGGCGCCAGAGTCTGAAAACTCACGCCCGCGGCATGATCCACCATCGGCGCGTAACCGTGGCACCCCTCTTCTTTAAGAACGGTTGGAATAATTTGCGCAAACTGGTCGAGGACGGCCTGACGGTGATGTTGGCCCGGACGCGTGCGAATTTCGGCAATGACGGTAAGCATGGTTAACTCCTTCTAATTCCAGGATGACCAGTTAAGCAAAAATTTCGCTCAGATGCTTGCGATATTCTGCGGTATAGCGCGGAACATCCGGCATTTTAATCACGTCGTTGGCAATAAACGTTGGCAGCGCGTCCATGCCCAGGAACTGGTTGGCTTTATGGAATGGCAGATAGACGCCATCTACGCCTACGCCGTGGAAAAACTGATCTTTTTCGGTAAATGCTTCCATCGGCGCGTTCCACGTCAGTGACAGCATATATTTTTTCCCCTGCACCAGACCGCCGGAACCGTACTTTTTAGCGGCATCGGAACGCGTGCGGCCATCGCTGGCATAGAGCGTACCGTGACCTTCGGTAAAGACATCATCCATATATTTTTTTACTGTCCATGGCGCGCCCATCCACCAGCCTGGCATCTGCCAAATCACCACGTCAGCCCAGACGAAATTCTGCACCTCTTCTTTAATGTCATAGTCGCTGTCGGCGCGGACGATCTTAACCTGATGACCCAGATCGCGCAGCAGCCCATCGGCAACTTCGGTCAGGGTGTCATTCAACTGGCCGTTGGAGTGCGCGAATTTTTTCGCCCCGTTGATAATCAGGATGTTACTCATTTTGTGTCCTCAAGAAATGCGTTTGCTGCTGATTCTACGCTGACGGGCGGTGCGGTGAAATTAGCAAAATGTGCAAAGTCTTTTGC
The DNA here is from genome assembly GCF_017573605.1 of Salmonella sp. 32070601201500089SM. Classification (NCBI taxonomy): domain Bacteria; kingdom Pseudomonadati; phylum Pseudomonadota; class Gammaproteobacteria; order Enterobacterales; family Enterobacteriaceae; genus Salmonella; species Salmonella sp. 32070601201500089SM. The sequence goes on along the minus strand of NZ_JAGETK010000006.1, from coordinate 76,280 downwards.
GTTTTTGGCAAAAATCTCTGCTACCAGCGTACTACGGCCTCAAATCCACCTTCCGCGGCGTTGCCAAACGACACCGTCATGCCGTGCAGCGTAGCGATGCGGCGGACGATTGATAATCCCAGACCGCTGCCGGTCACACTTTGGCCTGGCGGGCGGTAAAAACGCTCGCCGATATGCGTCAGAATCTCTGGCGCTACGCCGGGGCCATTATCTCTGACGGTGAAGCTGCGGGCATGTAAGGTAACGTCGACGACGCTGCCCTGCGGACTGTAGCGAATCGCATTATCCAGCAGGTTACGCACTAACAGGCTTAAGAGTAGCGGCTGGCCGGTACGTATGACGTCATGGGCGTTAAGCTGTAAACGCACGTCGATATTCGCCTGCTGCGCCGGATGATAAATATCCATTACCGCGGACTGCAGCAGCTCTTCCAGCGAAATCTTCGCTACATCCTGCAAATTATTGAGCGAGTCGAGACGCGATAACGTCAGTAGCTGATCGACCAGCCGCGTGGCGCGATCGATCCCCGCATGGAGCTGGGTCAGCGCTTTATCACGCGATAGCGGATCGTCGCCCGAGAGCTGCGCCACCTCGGTTTGTACTTTCAGCGCGGCCAGCGGGCTGCGCAATTCATGGGCGGCGTCGGAGGTAAATCGCCGTTCGCGCACCATCATGGAGTGGATGCGGCTAAAAAGCTGATTAAGCGCTTCGACCAGTGGGCGAACCTCGCTCGGTACGCCTTTGGCGTCGAGCGGCGTTTCCGATTCCGGCGACCGGAAGCGTAGCGCCTGCGCCAGTTTTTTCAACGGTCTGAGCTCGCGGTGAAGCAGGAGCAATAAAATCAGCAGCATGAAGGGAAGGGCGATCAGCCACGGCGTTAATTGCGCCGCTACGATCGCCAGCGCCATATCTTCGCGGTAATCCCACTCCTGACCGACGACGATACGATACTTGCCGTCCGCCGAGTTCAACCACAAAAAACGCCAGAGGTCGTTGTCATCCTTCAGATAGCCATTGTCGAAACCTTCCCGGCGATAGCGATACGGAATATCCTGACCGTTGTCGCCATCATGCAGCAACATTTTGCCATCAGCGGAAAAGATGGCGAACGCCAGCGCATCGTCATCGATATGCCCATGTTTTAATTTCTTTGGCGTATGCGCCATGCGCTGCGGGGCGTTGATCTCGTTAAGATCGAGGGTGCTAAGCCGTCTGGCGAACAACATCAACTGTGTGTCAAACAGCTCGTCGACATTATCCGTCGTCTTTCTCCAGGCCACAAAACTGGAAATTGCCCAAGTGATGGAGACCAGAATCAGGAAAATAAGCGTCAGCCTGACGCGCAGGCTGAGACGTTGCGTCAATTTCATGCGTCACCCAGGGTGTAGCCGATGCCGTGTACGGTGCGAATAAATTCGCTGCCGAGCTTGCGGCGTAAATGATGAACATGGACTTCCACTGCATTGCTGGACACGTCGTCATCCCAGTTATACAGCTTCTCTTCAATAAGCTTGCGCGGCAGCACGCGACCTTTGTTGCGCAGTAAGAGTTCCAGCAACGCGAACTCTTTTGGTTTTAGGGCCAGTGGTTCGCCGGCAAGCGTCGCGACGAGATTGCCTGGATTGAGCGTCACCTGGCCGTGGCGCAATTCGCTACTGGCCTGACCGCTGGCGCGGCGTACCAGCGCCTCCAGACGGGCGGCGACCTCAATGAGCGCGAAAGGTTTACATAAATAGTCATCGGCGCCCAGACGTAGCCCCTCGACACGCTCTGCTAACGCGTCGCGCGCCGTCAGGATCAGCACCGGTTCCTGTTTACCCTTTTCGCGCCATTCGCGCAAAATATCCCGTCCGTCCATGCTTGGCAGCGTCAAATCTAAAATAACCGCATCATAAGGCGCGCTGTAAAGCGCCTCTTTGCCCGGGCGTCCCTCGGTAAACCAGTCGACGCTGAAACCCATTTTACTCAGGCCCGCTTTTATGCCATCGCCAATAAGTGTGTCATCTTCTACCAGTAAAATTCGCATCTGTTCTTCCTTGCGGTAACTCGCGTTACCGTCAGTTAACCTTGTCGCCGCAGGCGATGTACAGAAAAAAAGATTCTTTTTTTGCCTTAAGAAGTTGTTAAGGATTACCTTATTAAATGGATCTGAAACGACATGAAAGGGAAAAGTAATCATGAAAAAATTAGCTGCAATCGTTGCCGTTATGGCACTGTGTTCTACCCCGGTTCTGGCGGCTCAGCAGGGCGGTTTCTCCGGCCCGTCGGCGACGCAAACGCAAGGCGGCGGATTTGTCGGCCCGAACGGCAGCAGCACGACGGTAGAGAGCGCTAAATCGCTGCGTGACGATGCGTGGGTAACGCTGCGCGGGAATATCGTCGAGCGCATTTCCGACGACCTGTATGTGTTTAAAGATGCGACCGGTACTATCAATGTGGATATTGACCACAAGCGCTGGAACGGCCTGACCGTAACCCCGCAGGATACCGTTGAAATTCAGGGTGAAGTGGATAAAGACTGGAACTCTGTCGAAATCGACGTAAAACAGATTCGTAAAGTGAATCCGTAATCCCACATTGCGCAAGATCGGTCAGGATTCACAGCCGCCCGGTGGGCAGAATAGGCCACAAGGAGGCAGTGATGAATGACCTGATCAGCGCGGCTTATTCCGAACGTCTGCGGCGCGTTTGCGACCACATTGAGCGTCATCTGGATGAGCCTCTGTCGCTTGAGGTGTTAAGCCGGATGGCGCACAGCTCGCCGTTTCATTTTCACCGGCAGTTTACCGTCTGGAGCGGGCTTCCGCTCTATCGCTATATCCAGTGGCTGCGTTTGCGCCGGGCGTCATGGCGGCTGGCGTTTAATCCGCAAGATAAAGTTATCGATATCGCGCTGGATGCCGGATTTCAGAATCCGGAGTCGTTCACACGTGCTTTCAAAACCGCGTTTGGTCAAAGCCCGCGCCGGTTTCGGCAATCGCCGGACTGGCTGGCCTGGCACCAACGCGTTCCTAAACTTGCGTTACAGGAGCAGCATGTCATGGACGTAAAAATCGTTGAATTTCCACCTACCCGCGTCGCGATGCTGACGCATCTGGGGCATCCGGATAAGGTCAACGCCAGCGCGGCGAAATTTATTGCATGGCGGCGCGAAACGGGGCAGTCGCCGATTGCCAGCAGTCAAACTTTTGGTATTGCCTGGCACGACCCGCAGACGACGCCGCCGGATCAATTCCGCTTTGATATCTGCGGCAGCGTCCACCAGCCGATAGCCGAAAATGACGTTGGCGTGGTGAATAGCGAGATTCCTGGCGGGCGCTGCGCGGTGGTACGCCATCAGGGATCGCTCGACAGCCTCCCGGAGAGCGTGTGGTATTTATTCCGCGAATGGCTACCGGCCAGCGGCGAGACGCTGCGCGATTTTCCGGTCTTCTTCCAGTACCTGAATTTCGTCAATGAGGTGGCGGAACATGAGCTGCTGACGGATATCTATCTGCCGCTTCGTTAACTTCCTCGTCACCTGGCTCACGGTTTGTGACTCAGACCGTGAGATAGGGTATTATCTGCGGCAATATTGCCGTCCGAACGGTCAGCATGCAGATTGAGGATCCCCTGTTAATGAGCGATATGGCAGAGCGCCTTGCGCTACATGAATTTACGGAAAACGCCTACTTAAACTACTCCATGTACGTGATCATGGATCGTGCGTTGCCGTTTATTGGCGACGGCCTGAAGCCGGTACAGCGCCGCATCGTCTATGCGATGTCAGAGCTGGGGCTGAACGCCAGCGCTAAATTTAAAAAATCCGCCCGTACCGTCGGTGACGTACTGGGTAAGTATCATCCGCACGGCGACAGCGCCTGCTATGAAGCCATGGTGCTGATGGCGCAGCCGTTCTCTTACCGTTACCCGCTGGTCGATGGCCAGGGAAACTGGGGCGCGCCGGATGATCCGAAGTCATTCGCGGCAATGCGTTATACCGAATCTCGCCTGTCCAAATATGCCGAGCTGCTGTTAAGCGAACTCGGTCAGGGGACGGCGGACTGGGTGCCAAACTTCGACGGCACGATGCAGGAACCGAAAATGTTACCGGCGCGTCTGCCGAACATCCTGCTGAATGGCACCACCGGTATAGCGGTGGGCATGGCAACAGATATCCCGCCGCACAACCTGCGCGAAGTGGCGAAAGCGGCGATTACGCTGATTGAGCAGCCGAAAACGACGCTGGATCAGTTGCTGGATATCGTTCAGGGGCCGGATTACCCGACCGAAGCGGAGATCATTACCCCACGTGCGGAAATTCGTAAAATTTACGAAAACGGGCGGGGCTCCGTGCGTATGCGCGCGGTATGGACCAAAGAAGACGGCGCTGTGGTAATTTCCGCGCTGCCGCATCAGGTCTCTGGCGCGAAAGTGCTGGAACAGATTGCTGCGCAGATGCGTAATAAAAAACTGCCGATGGTGGACGATCTGCGCGATGAATCAGATCACGAAAACCCGACGCGTTTAGTGATTGTGCCACGCTCCAACCGTGTGGATATGGAGCAGGTGATGAACCATCTGTTCGCCACCACCGATCTGGAAAAAAGCTACCGTATTAACCTGAACATGATCGGTCTGGATGGTCGTCCGGCGGTGAAAAACCTGCTGGAGATCCTCACCGAGTGGCTGGCGTTCCGCCGCGACACGGTACGCCGTCGTCTGAACTATCGTCTGGAGAAAGTGCTTAAGCGCCTGCATATCCTCGAAGGTTTGCTGGTGGCGTTTCTCAACATCGACGAAGTGATTGAGATTATCCGTAACGAGGATGAGCCGAAACCCGCGCTGATGTCGCGTTTCGGCATCAGCGAAACCCAGGCGGAAGCGATTCTCGAACTGAAACTGCGCCATCTCGCCAAACTGGAAGAGATGAAAATTCGCGGCGAGCAGGACGAGCTGGAAAAAGAGCGTGACCAGTTGCAGGGCATTCTCGCGTCTGAACGCAAAATGAATACCTTGCTGAAAAAAGAACTACAGGCAGATTCCGATGCCTATGGCGACGATCGCCGTTCTCCGCTGCGTGAGCGCGAAGAAGCTAAAGCGATGAGCGAACACGACATGCTGCCGTCCGAACCGGTGACTATCGTGCTGTCGCAGATGGGCTGGGTGCGCAGCGCCAAAGGTCATAATATTGATGCGCCGGGGCTTAACTATAAAGCGGGCGACAGCTTTAAAGCCGCGGTGAAAGGTAAGAGTAATCAACCGGTGGTGTTTATTGATACCACCGGGCGCAGCTATGCTATTGATCCCATTACGCTTCCGTCGGCGCGTGGGCAGGGCGAGCCGCTGACCGGCAAACTCACGCTGCCGCCGGGGGCGACCGTAGAGCATATGCTGATGGAAGGCGATGACCAGAAACTGCTGATGGCGTCGGATGCGGGCTACGGCTTCGTTTGTACGTTTAACGATCTGGTTGCCCGTAACCGTGCCGGTAAGGCGTTGATTACACTGCCGGAAAATGCGCACGTCATGCCGCCGCTGGTGATTGAAGACGAGCACGATATGCTGCTGGCGATTACCCAGGCCGGACGGATGTTGATGTTCCCGGTAGACTCTCTGCCGCAGCTGTCGAAAGGCAAAGGGAATAAGATCATTAATATCCCCTCTGCAGAAGCGGCGAAAGGCGATGATGGACTGGCGCACCTGTACGTGCTGCCGCCACAAAGCACTCTGACTATCCATGTCGGGAAGCGCAAAATCAAACTGCGCCCTGAAGAGTTACAGAAGGTGGTCGGCGAACGCGGACGCCGTGGCACATTAATGCGCGGCCTGCAGCGTATCGATCGCATTGAGATTGATTCACCGTATCGCGTAAGTCATGGCGACAGCGAAGAGTAAGACAGGGGCACCCGTAAGCCGGACAAGGCATCTAAGCCGCCATCCGGCGCTCTGCCGTTGCCGGATGACGACGCAGTAGCGTCTTATCCGGCCTACGGTTTCAGATCGGATTAACATTAAAATTTCCCGTAAAACCGTTGTTTATTCGTGCATTGCGATTAACAATACGTTTTTCCAGAGAGCCACACTTACCAAAATCCTAACCTGAATTTCAGGTGACGTAGAATGCCGGGCTCTTAGGCCTTCAGAGGTTGTTATGCTATATATTTTTCGTCTTATTGTTACCGTTATTTACTCCATTCTGGTCTGTGTTTTCGGTTCTATTTACTGCCTTTTCAGCCCACGTAACCCAAAACACGTGGCGACGTTTGGACATATGTTCGGCCGTCTGGCCCCGCTGTTTGGCCTGAAAGTGGAGTGCCGCAAACCCGCCGACGCGGAAAACTATGGCAATGCTATCTATATTGCTAACCACCAGAATAATTATGATATGGTCACGGCGGCGAATATTGTGCAGCCGCCAACGGTGACGGTGGGGAAAAAAAGCCTGCTTTGGATCCCGTTTTTTGGGCAACTGTACTGGCTGACCGGTAATCTGTTGATTGACCGTAATAACCGCGCCAAAGCGCATAGCACCATTGCGGCAGTGGTTAACCATTTTAAAAAGCGCCGTATTTCTATCTGGATGTTCCCTGAAGGTACGCGTAGCCGGGGACGCGGTCTGCTGCCGTTTAAAACCGGCGCGTTTCATGCGGCTATCGCGGCTGGTGTGCCGATCATTCCTGTCTGCGTTTCCAACACCTCTAACAAAGTCAATCTAAACCGCCTGAACAACGGACTGGTTATTGTGGAAATGCTGCCGCCAGTCGATGTCAGCGAATATGGTAAAGATCAGGTTCGCGAGCTGGCGGCCCACTGCCGTGCGTTAATGGAGCAAAAAATCGCGGAACTTGATAAAGAGGTTGCGGAACGTGAAGCGACCGGTAAGGTTTAAGCAGCCTTACTCTGTTATTGTAGAAATCATTTTTTCAGGCACAACTCTTTAGCCTGTTTTACATGGAGCTTATATGTCATTCAGTCGGCGTCAGTTTCTTCAGGCATCGGGAATCGCACTATGTGCAGGCGCGATTCCCCTCAGGGCGAATGCTGCCGGTCAGCAACAGCCGTTGCCTGTTCCGCCGTTGCTGGAGTCCCGTCGCGGGCAGCCGTTGTTTATGACGCTACAGCGAGCGCACTGGTCCTTTACGCAAGGCACGCGCGCGCCGGTCTGGGGAGTGAACGGTCGTTATCTGGGGCCGACAATCCGCGTCTGGAAAGGCGATGACGTTAAACTCATCTATAGCAACCGCCTGGCGGAAAATGTCTCCATGACGGTTGCTGGTTTACTGGTGCCGGGGCCGCTGATGGGTGGCCCGGCGCGTATGATGTCGCCGAACGCGGACTGGGCGCCGGTGTTGCCGATTCGTCAGAGCGCCGCCACGCTGTGGTATCACGCTAATACGCCTAACCGTACCGCGCAGCAGGTGTATAACGGCCTGGCCGGAATGTGGCTGGTCGAAGACGACATCAGTAAAACGCTGCCCATTCCGAACCATTACGGCGTGGATGATTTTCCCGTCATTATCCAGGATAAACGGCTGGATAACTTTGGGACGCCGGAGTACAGCGAACCGGGAAGCGGTGGTTTTGTCGGCGATACGCTGCTGGTGAACGGCGCGCAAAGCCCCTATGTCGAAGTGTCCCGCGGCTGGGTGCGGTTACGGTTGTTGAACGCCTCGAACTCGCGGCGCTATCAGCTTCAGATGAGCGATGGCCGGGCGCTGCATGTGATTTCAGGCGATCAGGGCTTTTTACCTGCGCCGGTTTCCGTCAAACAGTTGTCACTGGCGCCCGGCGAGCGACGTGAAATTCTGGTTGATATGACCAACGGCGACGAAGTCTCGATCACCTGCGGGGAAGCGGCCAGCATAGTCGATCGGATTCGCGGTTTCTTTGAGCCTTCCAGTATTCTGGTTTCGACCCTGGTGCTGACGTTACGGCCAACCGGATTGCTGCCGCTGGTGACCGATAATCTGCCGATGCGTCTGTTGCCGACGGAGATCATGAGCGGCGCGCCTGTCCGCAGTCGGGACATCAGTCTTGGCGACGATCCGGGGATTAACGGCCAACTGTGGGATGTGAATCGCATTGATATTACCGCCCAACAAGGCACCTGGGAGCGCTGGACGGTACGCGCCGATATGCCGCAGTCGTTCCATATTGAGGGCGTCTCTTTCCTGATTCGTAACGTCAACGGCGCTATGCCGTTCCCGGAAGATAGAGGCTGGAAAGATACCGTCTGGGTGGATGGGCAAGTCGAACTGCTGGTCTATTACGGTCAGCCGTCCTGGCCGCACTTCCCGTTCTATTTCAACAGCCAGACGCTGGAAATGGCTGACTGCGGCTCGATTGGGCAAATGCTGGTGAATCCAGCGTCGTAAAGCGTCCGAGTACGGGTCTGAATAGCGCAGACCCGTCAGGGTTTTCAGGAAGGAGCAAACAGCGTGGGAAGCAGCAGACTCAACTGCGGGAAGTAGCAAATCATCGCCATGACCACAAAGAGTGCCAGAAACATCGGTAATAGCGGTTTGACGACTTTATCAATACTGATTTTGCCGATACTGCAACCGACGAACAAAATAGTGCCTACCGGGGGCGTACACAGTCCGATGGTTAAATTGAAAACCATAATAATGCCAAAATGGACAGGGTCGATTCCCAGATGTTGAGCAATGGGAAGGAAAATAGGCGTAAAGATTAGAATAGCCGGGGTAATATCCATAAACGTCCCGACGAGTAACAAAATGAGATTGATAATCAGCAAGATGACCCATTTATTTTCGGACACGCTGGTAATCATTTCATTAATCAGTTCAGGAACATCAGCATTGGTCATCGCCCATGACATTCCCATTGAGCAGCCGACCAGTAAGAGAACAATAGAGCTGGTTACTACCGAATCCAGCAGAATATCGCGCAACTTACTCACATTAATTTCTCGATAAATGGCCGCCAGCGCCAGGCTATAGATTACCGCGATCGCAGAGGCCTCTGTTGGCGTAAATACGCCGCCGATAATGCCGCCGATAATAATAAATATCAGCAACAGGCTGGGCAATGAATCGCGGAATACCGACAGAAACTGCCGCAGGTTGATGCGTTCGGCAACCGGGTAATGGTGGCGATGGGCATACAGCGCCGCTACCGTCATTAAAGCCAGCGCGGTTAAGATGCCGGGCAGGTAGCCCGCCAAAAACAGGGCGGCGACAGAGGTGCCGCCGCTAGCCAGCGAATAGACAATTAGCACGTTGCTGGGCGGGATCATCAGGCCAATCGGCGCCGAAGCGACGTTGATCGCCGTAGAGAACGCCGGAGAGTAGCCCTCTTTTTCCTGTAATGGCGACATGATGCCGCCCACCGCGGCCGCAGAAGCGACAGCCGAGCCGGATATCGCGCCAAACAGGGTGTTCGCCAGAATATTGCAGTGCGCCAGCGAACCGGGAAGGCGGCCAACTAACGCCTGAGCCAGATTCACCAGGCGCCGGGCGATTCCCCCGGTATTCATGATATTGCCGGCTAACACAAAAAAGGGGATCGCCAGCAGCGTAAAGCCATCGAGACCGACAGTCATTTTTTGCGAAATAACCGAGATTGCCGCATCCGGGGGAAGAGCTATCAGGATTGAGAATAAGGACGACAGCCCGATAGCGAATGTAATAGGAACGCCGACCGCCAGCATAATGGCAAAGCTGCCAAATAAAACAATTATTGGGTAAATATATTCAAAGTCCATATATCCCTCGTTAGCGAAGATGGCGCTGATGATAATTATCAATAACGTTCACAATGGTGTAGTACACCAGGATGACGCCGCTAATCGGCATGACCCAATAGACTTTATCCATAGGCCATTTTAATACCGGGGACATTTGGCTGACGTGCGCCGCTTTTTCAACAATAATATCACCGCCGTACACCATAAAAATCAGTGCGAACACGGTAATAATCACCTGAATGATACTGTCGAGCACGAGGGCGGGCGTTCGGGAGAGTTTTTGCGCTAACAAATCGATAGCTAAATGTTTTTTTAATCCGGCGGTATAGACGCCGCCTAACAGAATCATCCACATAAAAAGAATCTGGGTGAATTCGTCGAGCGTGCTGCTTGGCGCGTTGAATATAAAGCGCGCCGCCACCTGCCAGGATACGCAGGCAACCATGACCGCCAGAATAATACAGCAGCACCCGGCCAGTATTTTGTTCAGTGCATTGGTGAGTATTCGCATATTACATCCTGTAAAGGGCAGGAGAACCCTGCCCGGGCAGATTTACATATTCTCGATGTATTCCAGATCCTTCGCTGACTGAGCGTCTTTTGCGCGGAACTCATCAAACAAGGGCTTAACACGCTGTTTGAACGCGGATTTATCAATATCAACAACAGTCGCGTTCATGGCCTTCATGCTCTCATAAGCCTCTTTTTCCGCGGCGGGCCAGATGACATCTTTCATTTGCTGCATGGATTCATCTGCGGCTTTATATAACGCTTTCCGCTCTTTATCGCTCAATTTGTTAAGTACTTTGGTACTGATGACCAGGACATCCGGCACCATCGTGTGCTCGTCGCGGGAATAGAATTTCGCCACCTCCGCATGACGCATATCGGCATAAACCACGGGGTTGTTTTCGCCGCCATCGACCACGCCTTGCTGGAGCGCGGTATAGAGTTCGCCTTGCGCCATCGGCGTCGGCACACCGCCGAGCGCTTTCACCATCGCGATAGCGCTGGGGCTTTGCTGCACTCTGATTTTCATACCGGCTAAATCGTCGGGTTGAGTGATGGGCTTACCAGCGTAAAAACTGCGGGCGCCGCCGTCGTACCAGGTTAAGCCGACGAAGCCTTTGCTTTCGGAGGACGCGAGAATGCGTTTCCCTAAGTCGCTTTTCAGTACGTTGTAGTAGTGATCGCGGTCGCGGAATAAAAACGGCAGGCTAAACACGCTATATTCCGGCGCAAAAGACTCCAGCGATGCCGCATTGACTTTCACCATTTGCAGAGCGCCGGAGTTCATCAATTCCAGCGATTCACGTTCGTTGCCCAGCGTGGCGTTGGGGTAAATACGAATATTTAATTCGCCGTCCGAATAGGCTTTCGCTTTATCGGCCAGATAGCTCATCGCTTTGTGAACGGCGTGGCTTTTATCCTGATTGTGGCTCAGTTTCAGCGTGGTTTTGGCGAGCGCTGGAAATGCCAGTAGCAAACAGCCGGCCAGTAATACCGCTGATGTTGTGAATGAACGTGTGTTTTTCATATCTGCTTCCTTATAGGTTGGGATTCCTGTGGTTATCGTTGATTAATTAATAACCTGCTGATACGTAAGGTGTTGCGTTGGGGAAAGGCGTGGTGATGGTGTTCTTTATCCCCTGAATTCTGTCAGCCAATTTAATTTAATCAATAGACCAAAGAAAGAGATCTGGTTCACAGAAGAAAGTCATGGTAAAAACAGTGTCGTGAGCAATTCAGCGAAGTTTTTTTATATATTGCTGATAATGTGATGTTTTTTTACTTTTTGTTGTTATGGCGATACTGCGTTTTTAGACGTGGGTATAATTAATTGCATACCAATTTGAAGATATTCATAAGACCAATTTCAAACACCTCAGGCCAGGCCGTTGAAAGTTGTTTCTATTTCGCGCCAGCCCTGCATATAAGGCGATAATCTCCTTCATTTTCGCTATAGATACGGCTTATAATCCCGACCTTTGATTATTTTTTTGCCAATCGTTTTGGAAGCAATATGAGCGCTATCTCCCTGATCCAACCGGATCGCGACCTTTTCTCCTGGCCGCAGTACTGGGCCGCCTGCTTTGGGCCGGCGCCGTTTTTGCCGATGTCACGTGACGAGATGGATCAACTTGGCTGGGATAGCTGCGACATTATTCTGGTAACCGGCGACGCCTACGTCGACCATCCGAGCTTCGGCATGGCGATTTGCGGTCGTATGCTGGAAGCGCAGGGCTTCCGCGTGGGGATCATCGCCCAGCCGGACTGGAACAGCAAAGACGACTTTATGCGTCTGGGAAAACCGAACCTGTTCTTCGGCGTCACCGCCGGCAACATGGACTCGATGATCAACCGTTACACCGCTGACCGTAAGCTGCGCCACGATGACGCCTACACCCCAGATAACGTCGCGGGCAAACGCCCGGACCGCGCCACGCTGGTCTATACCCAGCGTTGCAAAGAAGCGTGGAAAGATGTCCCGGTGATCCTCGGCGGCATTGAGGCCAGTCTGCGCCGTACCGCGCATTACGACTACTGGTCTGATACTGTGCGTCGTTCAGTGTTAGTCGATTCCAAAGCCGACATGCTGATGTTTGGCAACGGCGAGCGTCCGCTGGTGGAAGTGGCGCACCGTCTGGCAATGGGCGAAACCATCGATCAGATTCGTGACGTGCGTAACACTGCGATTATGGTTAAAGAAGCGCTGCCAGGCTGGAGCGGCGTCGACTCCACTCGTCTGGACACGCCGGGTAAAATCGATCCAATTCCCCATCCCTATGGCGAGGATCTGCCGTGCGCGGATAACAAGCCGGTCGCGCCGAAAAAGCAAGAAGCTAAGGCGATTACCGTGCAGCCGCCGCGTCCGAAGCCGTGGGAAAAAACCTATATCCTGTTGCCATCCTTTGAAAAGGTGAAAGGCGACAAGGTGCTGTACGCCCATGCGTCGCGTATTCTGCATCACGAAACTAACCCTGGCTGCGCGCGGGCGTTGATGCAAAAACACGGCGACCGCTATATCTGGATCAACCCGCCCGCCATACCGCTCTCCACTGAAGAGATGGATAGCGTGTTTGCGCTGCCGTATCAGCGAGTGCCGCACCCGGCTTACGGCAATGCCCGTATTCCGGCCTATGAGATGATCCGCTTCTCGATCAATATCATGCGCGGCTGCTTTGGCGGCTGCTCTTTCTGCTCGATCACTGAACATGAAGGGCGCATCATTCAGAGCCGTTCAGAAGACTCTATCATCAACGAGATCGAAGCGATCCGCGACACGGTGCCGGGGTTTACCGGCGTGATCTCCGATCTGGGCGGTCCTACCGCGAACATGTATATGCTGCGCTGTAAGTCGCCGCGTGCGGAGCAGACCTGTCGTCGCCTGTCATGCGTCTATCCGGATATCTGTCCGCATATGGATACTGACCATACGCCGACGATCAATCTTTATCGCCGCGCCCGTGAGCTGAAAGGCATTAAGAAAATCTTAATTGCCTCCGGCGTGCGCTACGACATCGCTGTAGAAGATCCTCGCTACATTAAAGAGCTGGCAAGCCATCATGTGGGCGGCTATCTGAAGATTGCGCCGGAGCATACTGAAGAAGGTCCGCTGTCGAAAATGATGAAGCCGGGTATGGGCAGCTACGATCGCTTTAAAGAGTTATTTGACCTTTACTCTAAACAGGCCGGAAAAGAGCAGTATCTGATCCCATATTTTATCTCCGCGCATCCGGGCACGCGGGACGAGGATATGGTGAATCTGGCGCTGTGGCTCAAGCGCCACCGCTTCCGTCTGGATCAGGTGCAGAACTTCTACCCGTCGCCGTTGGCAAATTCGACCACCATGTATTACACCGGCAAAAACCCGCTGGGTAAAATTGGTTATAAGAGTGAAGATGTGCTGGTGCCGAAGGGAGACAGGCAGCGTCGCCTGCATAAGGCACTGCTGCGTTATCACGATCCGGCGAACTGGCCGCTGATTCGCCAGGCGCTGGAAGCGATGGGGAAAAAGCATTTGATTGGCGGTCGCCGTGAGTGTCTGGTGCCTGCGCCGACCATTGAAGAGATGCGCGAAGCGCGTCGCCAGAATCGCAATACCCGCCCGGCGTTGACCAAACATACGCCAGTGGAACATCAGCGGCAGGGGCTTGCCGCTAATAAGAAGCGCGGGAAAGGCGCAGGGCGTTAATTACCTTTGAATCTGTTGCTTCTGGAAGCTAATGTTTCCGGAAGTAACAGACATCTAAATATATTGTGTCGGTCTTTAGTAATTGCTAAATTACGGGGGCTTTATATTTTATTTAAATATTATTGATTGTATAAATTAATTATATATTACCTTAATGATTAAGGCATGATGCTTGTATACAGCCCCAGAGGAGGGGATATCATGGGTATGATTATTATTCCCTGTTTTATCGTAATTGCTATAATAGCTGTTGTTATATTCATAATGGCTATTAAAGCATGTAGTATGGAAAAACGTGAAGACAGGCAAATGACTCTTGCAGGGATAATTTTAATGGGTGTTATTGCCGCTATTCCTGGATGGTTTTTGTACGAAATATTTAGCCATGCGCCGTAATATTTAACCTACCAGGGTTGATATATTAAAATAGATAAGAAGTATATAATCTAAGGTATAATGCCTGATGGCGCTGCGCTTATCAGGTCTATGAATAGCACAGTTTTGTAGGCCGGATAAGGTGCTTACACCGCCATCCGGCAGAAGTGCTCCGTATTTATGCCTCACGAATTCTGGCCGCCAGCGCGGCCAGTTTTTCATCATCAGCCCGTTCATGATCGTGTGACGACAGATATCCTTCATACTGTTCGAAAAATTTATTCTGCCGCGATTCAATCGGTTTCCAGTGGGTTAAATCGCCAGTACCGTGCATGGGGCTTAATTTACTGTGCACATGGTCTACGCCGAAACCTTCGAAGAACATTCCCGTACGACTGACATCCGGGAAAGCCTTATCCAGTTTCTTAGCCACTTTTTGGGTCGCCAGCATCAGGTCCGCTAACGCCTGCGGCGGTAGATCGAACGCGTAGCTGGGGTAATGTTTTTTCGGGATCACTACGGTAAACCCATCGGTATTCGGAAAAATCGATAAAAAAGCCAGGTGATGCTCATCTTCCCAAACTTTATGACAAGGTGCTTTACCTTCAACTATTTGACAGAAAATGCAGGTCATTCCATTTCTCCGTTAACCGAGGGGCTTATCGATGCGTTAAGCGTTTAATACAACCCTAACACTTTCCACCATGCGAGGCCGACTGTCAAAAAGACCGCCTGATTAAAGAGACTGATAATAAATCCCGTTCGCCACCAGACGCCCGTCGGTACATAGCCGGCGCCAAATAGAATGGGGCCGCGTGCGTGGGTATACTGCGTAAGAGAGCAGTACAGGCTGCTGGTAAACGCCAGCATGAGCGCCATCGGCGCCGCCGGGATATTCAGATGCAGACCGACACCCAGAAACACCGCATACAGCGCGGCGATTTGCGCGTTGCCGCTGGCGAAAAAATAGTGGGTATAAAAATAGGCTGCGTTAAGCAGCAGCAGGATGATTATCCAACTGGTTCCATGCATCGTACTGCCGATGCTGTCGCCAATCAGGTTGCCAAACCAACTGGTGAATCCTAGTTTCTTCAACTGGTTAGCCATCATCAGCAGCGCGGCAAACCAAATCAACGTATCCCAGGCGCCTTTTTCGCTTTTAACGTCTTCCCAGGTGAGCACGCCGCTCAGTAATAAAATCGAGAGACCGACAAAAGAGGCCGTCGTGGCATCCACGCCGAGCGAGCTGCCAAAAATCCATAGCACCAGCAACACGCCGACGGTCGCCAGCATGAGCCACTCGCCGCGCGTCATACTGCCCATTTGCGCCAGCTCTTTGCGCGCCAAATCCGGCGCATCCGGCGTATGTTTAATTTCCGGACGCGTCAGCCAGTAGACCAGCAGCGGGACGATAAGAAAAGAGACCAGGCAAGGCAGGAGCGCGGCGATAAACCAGCTTCCCCAGCTCAACGTAACGCCGGCGTTCGCCGCCAGTTTTACCGCCAGCAGGTTACCCGTATAACCGGTCATAAACAGTGCGGCGGTGACGTCGTTAACATTGCCAATACAGGTGATCAGAAAGGTGCCGATTTTGCTGCGAGACTCATCTTCCGGATGTGAATCAAAGCTGCGCGCCAGCGAGTCGGCGATCGGGTAAATCACGCCGCCGCAGCGCGCGGTGTTACTGGGCATCGCGGGGGAGAGGATCAGATCGGCAAACGCCAGACCATAAGCCAGACCCAGCGTTCGTTTACCTAACAGACGGATCATTTGTAGGGCGATACGCCGACCCAGCCCGGTTTTGATAAACCCACGGGCAATCATAAAGGCGACGACGATAAGCCAGATCAGCGAACTGTTCAGCTCGCTCAAGGCCGTGGTAATCGCGCCGCTGGCCGTTTTGTCGCCGGCAGCATAGGCGAGCGCAAAGACGGTGATACCAATAATACCGACCGCGCCAATAGGCAGCACTTTCGCCACGATAGAGGCGATCGTCGCGACAAAAATAATCGCGGAATGCCAGGCCGGCGCGCTTAACCCGGAAGGGGGCGTTAGCTGCCACAGTCCGGCGGCGATAACCAGAATAAGAATAAATGGGAGCCATTTGACGCCCTGAGATTTTTTTTCCGCCACAATCACACATCCATAAATATTTTATATACATTAAGTAAATTGATAATAATCATGAATAAATATTCACAAAATCAGAATAATTCTGCGCTTGTGTGTGGGGGAAATATACTGTTAAATGCGCGTAATTGTTTCTTAATATTTCGAAATGAAAAAAAGCCCGACGACATCGTCGGGCATGGCGTGCGATAAATCCGGCTTAACCGCCGAACTGATCCGGATCGGGGCCGAGGCGTTTTCCTTGATCCAGTTTTGCGATCTCGCCTAATTCATCTTTATCGAGACGGAAATCCCAGACAGCAAAGTTTTCCGCGATACGGGAAGGGGTGACGGATTTCGGAATGACGACCAGCCCGCAGTCCAGATGCCAGCGAATAACAATCTGGGCAGGCGTTTTGCCGTATTTATCCGCCAGTTCGCGGATCACTTTCTGATCGAATACGCCTTCGCCGCCCTGCGCCAGCGGGCTCCAGGACTCGGTCTGGATTTTATGCGTCGCATTCCACGCATGTAGCTGGCGCTGTTGCATCAAGGGGTGAAGCTCGATCTGGTTGATCACAGGGGTAACGCCGGTTTCATCGATCAGACGCTGGAGGTGATGGATCTGAAAGTTACAGACCCCGATACTCTTTACCAGCCCCTCTTTTTGCAGCGCGATCATGCCTTTCCAGGCGTCGACATAGTGATCGATAGCCGGTACGGGCCAGTGCATCAGATAGAGATCGAGATAATCAAGCTGCAGTTTTTTCAGACTCTCCTGCAGGGCTTCGCGGGGACGTTTTTGATCGTCATTCCACAACTTGGTGGTGATAAACAGCTCTTCCCGCGCTACGCTCGCTGCTTTTAGCGCTTTGCCGACGCCTTCTTCATTCTGATATGCTGTGGCGGTATCAATCGATCGATAGCCCACCTCCAGCGCTTTATGAATCGCCGCGATCACCTCTTCATTGCTTGCTTTCCAGACTCCCAGCCCAAGTTGTGGCATTACGTTGCCATCCTGTAGCCTGATAATGGTTGGATTAGCCATGATGTGTTCCTCTTTTAATTGGCTCGCCGGAGTCGGGTCCGGCGAGACTAAGTGACTTAAGTCTGGGCGAAATGGCCAAAAACGAAAGTCAGAGGCGAAAAAACCTTAGCGCGCCGCTTCATAAATCCGACGGCTGACATCCAGCGTAATATCCTGATTTTCACCTAAATTTGTGCATCCATGCGCCTCAAGTTTAGCCAGTAGCGCCGGAATAGTGCTGCCATCCAGACCGTAATCGGACAGACGGGTAGGCACGCCCATCTGTTCAAAGAAACGGCGGGTGGCGGCAATGGCGGCATCAATACGCTCGTCGTCGGAACCGTCGGTGATATTCCATACACGTTCAGCATATTGCAGGAGTTTTGCACGTTTAACGTCTCGTTTTTCGTTCCATAGCGCAGGCAGAATGATAGCCAGCGTCTGGGCATGATCGAGACCGTGCATCGCGGTAAGCTCATGGCCCAGCATATGCGTCGCCCAGTCCTGCGGAACACCAGCGCCAATCAGGCCATTTAACGCCTGAGTAGCGGCCCACATCACGTTAGCGCGGACGTCATAGTTTTCAGGCTCTTGCAGCGCTTTGGGACCTTCTTCAATCAGTGTGAGTAAAATGCCTTCGGCGAAACGATCCTGAATTTTGCCGTTAACCGGGTAAGTGACGTACTGCTCAACGGTATGGACGAAAGCATCCACGACGCCGTTCGCAACCTGGCGCGGCGGCAATGTATAGGTGTAGACCGGATCCAGTACGGCAAACACCGGTTGCACGAACGAGGAGTGGAAGGCCTGTTTGTCGCCAGTGGTTTTACGGGAAATGACTGCGCCGGCGTTCGATTCTGAGCCGGTTGCCGGTAGGGTTAGCACAGACCCCATCGGGATTGCGCTACGAATCTCAGTACCGCCGGTTTCCAGAATGTGCCACGGATCGACGCCGTCCGTATACTGCGCCGCTGCGGCGATAAATTTGGTGCCGTCCAGTACGGAACCGCCGCCAACGGCCAGCAGGAAGGTAATATTTTCGTCGCGCACAAGCTGCACGGCCTTCATCAGCGTTTCATAGGACGGGTTCGGTTCAATACCGCCAAACTCCCGAACATCCAGTCCTTTTAACGCTTCCTGAACTTGCGCCAGTACGCCGGTCTTTTTCACGCTACCGCCGCCATAGGTAATCAGCACGCGGGCGTCCTGCGGGATCTGATCGCGAAGATCGACGATAGCGCCTTTACCAAACAGAATGCGGGTAGGGGTATGTAATTTGAAATTGTTCATTGCTCATTCCCTTATGTGGGTAAAAAGAGGGCAGGCGGCTGTCTGCCTGATGGTCATCATTGTGGTCTTGTGAGGGATGTCTCTCAATGCACATTTCTGCCAATGTTTTGCCTATTTCTCCAGAATGCTGGAGAAAATCGCTAAAAATGCGCACAATCCAGCGGAGTGGATTTGATGAAAAAATGGCGCGTTATGAATCGTGAAGCAATTTGCTTACAGTTGGCGGATAAAATTAATCATTTAAAAAATAATGATAAAATAATCAGCGAGCAGCTGGCGGGCATTCGTCTGTTGTATGGTGTTGAACCGGGGCCGCGCACGCCGGTCATGTATCAGCCTGGCATCATATTTCTCTTTTCCGGCCATAAAATTGGCTATATTAACAAGCGCAAGTTTCGTTATGACGCTAATGAATATCTTTTACTGACCGTGCCGCTCCCTTTTGAATGCGAGACCTGGGCGACGCCGGAGGTACCGCTGGCCGGTATTCGGCTCGACATTGATGTGCTGCAACTGCAAGAGTTGCTCATGGACATTGGCGAAGATGAGCGTTTTCAGTTGCCGATGGCGGCCAGCGGGATTAACTCCGCCACGTTGTCGGACGAGATTTTATGTGCGGTGGAAAGATTGCTGGATGTGATGGAGCGCCCGCTGGATGCGCGGATTCTGGGAAAACAGATTATTCGCGAAATTCTTTATCATGTGCTGATGGGACCGCGCGGCGGGGCGCTGCTTGCACTGGTTAGTCGCCAGACGCACTTTAGCCTGATCAGTCGCGTACTTAAACAGATCGAAATGAAATACACCGAGAACCTGAATGTTGAGCAACTGGCGGCAGAAGCGAACATGAGCGTGTCGGCGTTTCACCATAATTTTAAGGCGGTCACCAGCACCTCGCCGTTGCAGTATTTAAAAAGCTACCGACTGCATAAAGCGCGGATGATGATGATTCACGACGGTATGAAGGCCAGCGCCGCGGCGATGCGGGTCGGCTATGAGAGCGCATCGCAGTTTAGCCGGGAGTTTAAACGTTATTTTGGCGTTACGCCGGGCGAAGATGCGGCAAGAATGCGGACAATGCAAGGGAGCTAAGTGGGGCATCCCGCCACGGGTCAACGAAGCGTAACCGGGCCATCCTGGCCGATTATGGATACGTCAGGCGTTACAGTATTTCTTTTTAATCACCACGACCAGCGTACCTAACAGTCCGGCGACCAGTAGCGCGACGGGAAGGATCATTAAAAATGTCATTACCTGGTCTTCATGGCGCTTAACAAACGGGATCATACTGAGCGCGTAGCCGAAGCTGGTCACGACAGTCACCCACAGCAGGCCGCTTAACCAGTTAAAAAACTGAAACCGGCGGTTGGACAGGCCGGAAATACCCGCCATTGTTGGCAGCAGAGTGCGGACAAACGCCAGAAAGCGCCCGGCAAGCAACGCTAACAAACCGTGGCGGTCAAACATGCAGGTGGCGCGCTGATGATATTTTGCCGGAAGCTGCGCCAGCCAGCCTTTGACGGTACGCGTATTACCGAGCCAGCGTCCCTGGATATAACTTAGCCAGCAGCCGAGACTGGCCGCGGTGGTGAGAATGCCAATTGTCGGCAAAAAATGCATCACATCCTGGGCGATCAACGCGCCTGCCAGTAGCAGCAGACTATCGCCAGGTAAGAATGATGCTGGCAGCAGACCGTTTTCTAAAAATAGCGTGGCGAACATGACAAAGTAGACGACGCTAACAACGTGTGGATTCGCCAGCGCGGCAAAATCATGTTGCCAGAGCGCAGCGATAATATCTTGAATGACAGCCATGAACTTTCCTGTGGAACAGCATTTACGCTTTTATCTGCCTATTGTACTCCTGAATCGTCCGGGATGCCTTGATCCCGGACGCAACAAACGCAGACTTTTCCACGGAAATTGTCTGCATATATGTCCATCCCCGGCAACTTTACACAATTCTGGCGAAGCCGGCGGCTAAATCAGCGATCAAATCATCAACACTCTCTAAACCAATATGCACCCGAACCAGCGTACCGGTAAAATCTACGCCGCCTGCGGGACGAATCGCGGCGATCTGTTCCGGCTGATTAGCAATAATCAGCGATTCGTAGCCTCCCCAGGAGTAGGCCATACTGAACAGCGAAAAGTTATCCAGATAGGCTGATAATTCTGCCTCGGTCAGCTTTTTATTGAGCACAAAGGAGAACAGGCCGCTGCTACCTGTAAAGTCTCGTTTCCAGAACGCATGACCTTTGCTACCCGGCAGGGCCGGATGATTAACGCGCGCGACCTGAGGATGGTTCGCCAGCCATGCGGCGATTTTGAGGCTGCTTTCTTGATGCTGGCGCAGTCGGACACCGAGTGTGCGCAGACCGCGGCTGGTCATATAAGCCGTGTCGGCGTCGAGCATTTGCCCCATCAGATAGGCGTTTTCCCGCAATTGTTCCCAGCAGCGCGCATTTGCAACGGCAGTACCGACCATCGCATCAGAATGACCAATCAGATACTTAGTGCCCGCCTGGATAGAGATATCAATATCGAATTCCAGAGCTTTGAACAGAACGCCAGCCGCCCAGGTATTATCAATCATGATGACGGCTTCTGGCGCGACGCGTCTGACCGCACTGACAATGCTCGGAATATCATGTACTTCCATGGTAATAGAACCGGGGGATTCCAGAAATACGACTTTCGTGTTCGGTTGAATATGTTGCGTGATATCAGCGCCGATGAGCGGGTCGAACCAGCTTGTCGTCACGCCCAGTTTGCCGAGAATTTTGCTGCAGAAATCCTGGCTGGGTTCATAGGCTGTGTTGGTCATCAGGATGTGGTCGCCCTGCTCAACGAATGCCAGAATGGTGTTGGCAACCGCCGCCGCGCCGCACGGGAAGAGCGCGCATCCGGCGCCGCCTTCCAGTTCACACATGGCTTCCTGGAGCGAAAAGTGGGTCAGCGTTCCCCGGCGTCCGTAAAATAATTCGCCGTTGGCGAGATTGCGGGTAGCGTGTTTTTTGGCCTCGACGGTGTCAAACACCAGTGAAGAAGCGCGTTGAATCACACTATTCACTGAGCCAAGCGTGTATTTTTTGCTGCGTCCTGCGTTTACCAGTTTGGTATCCAACTGTTTATCCGTCATGTTGCGTTTCCTGATTTTAACCGTCTGGATGTCTAAACTAGCATGAATATAACCATCTGCACCCTGGCGACGTGTGATACAGATGAAAATTTTGCCAAAATAAAAACAGGTGGCTTTTTTAATGCGTAAGCGCAAAGAAAAAGCAGTAAAGGTGCGGCAGTATGTAAATAGTAATGAGAACGACTATCAATTCGACGCCGTTTTGATATTATTATGCTCAGATTTTGTGATTTGCGTCCTGGAGATACAGAGTGGGTAATAATTTGATGCAGACGGATCTCTCCGTCTGGGGTATGTATCAGCACGCCGATATTGTCGTGAAGTGCGTGATGATTGGTCTGATTCTGGCGTCAGTCGTCACCTGGGCTATCTTCTTCAGTAAAAGCGTTGAATTTTTCACTCAAAAGCGCCGCTTAAAGCGCGAACAACTGCAATTAGCCGATGCGCGCTCTTTAGATCAGGCTTCCGACATTGCGGCAGGTTTCAGCGCAAAAAGCCTCAGCGCACAGCTCATCAATGAAGCGCAGAATGAACTGGAACTCTCTCAGGGCAGCGAAGATAACGAAGGGATTAAAGAACGTACCGGCTTCCGTCTGGAACGTCGCGTCGCAGCGGTGGGCCGCTACATGGGACGAGGCAACGGTTATCTGGCGACGATCGGCGCCATTTCCCCCTTCGTCGGGTTGTTTGGCACCGTATGGGGCATTATGAATAGCTTCATCGGTATTGCGCAAACGCAGACCACCAACCTGGCGGTGGTTGCTCCTGGTATTGCGGAAGCGCTGCTGGCGACGGCGATTGGGCTGGTAGCCGCGATCCCGGCGGTCGTCATTTACAACATCTTCGCACGTCAGATAGGCAGTTACAAAGCGACGCTGGGCGACGTGGCGGCGCAGGTATTGCTGCTGCAAAGCCGCGATCTTGATCTGAATGCGAGCGCCAGTGCGCAGCCGGTACGCGCCGCGCAGAAATTACGGGTAGGGTAATGCGTCATGGCAATGCGTCTTAACGAGAACCTGGATGACAACGGCGAAATGCATGAAATCAACGTGACGCCGTTTATCGATGTCATGTTGGTTCTGCTGATTATCTTTATGGTGGCTGCGCCGCTGGCGACGGTGGACGTCAAGGTGAATCTGCCCGCTTCTACCAGTACGCCACAGCCGCGTCCGGAAAAACCGGTTTATCTGTCGGTGAAAGCGGATAACACCATGTTTATCGGTAACGATCCGGTGACGGATGATACGATGATTGCCGAGCTAACGGCCCTGACGGAAGGGAAAAAGGATACTACGATTTTCTTCCGCGCGGATAAAACCGTAGAGTATGAAACCCTGATGAAAGTGATGGATATGCTGCATCAGGCGGGCTATCTCAAAATTGGTCTGGTCGGCGAAGAGACCGCGAAAGCGAAATAAGTATTCTGCTGACGCTGTAGGCCGGGTAAGGCGAAGTCGCCACCCGGCTTTTTTATTGCCTAAAGTGGCGCCTTGCTTAACAGAATTGCGCCACCTTAATCGACTTCATGCGTTAGCCTAAATGCTCCCCGCCGCACACGCCGTGCACTTCTGCGGTAACGTAACTGGATTCCTGGCTTGCCAGATAGACATACACCGGCGCCAGCTCTGCCGGTTGACCGGCCCGCTTCATTGGCGTCTGCTGGCCAAACTGCGGAATTTTATCCTGTGTTTGGCCGCCGGAAATTTGCAGCGCTGTCCAGATAGGGCCAGGCGCGACAATATTCACGCGAATTCCTTTTTCCGCCACCTGTTTCGCCAGGCCGCGGCTGTAATTAAGGATTGCCGCCTTGGTTGCCGCATAATCCAGCAGGTGCGGACTGGGCTGATACGCCTGGATAGACGACGTTGTGATAATACTGGCGCCTTTTGGCAGCAGCGGAATCGCTTCCTGGGTTATCCAGAACAGGGCAAAAACGTTAACGGCGAAGGTTTGCTGAAATTGCTCGCTGGTCAGATCTTTTATCTCCGGGATTGCCGTCTGTTTACCGGCTACCAGCGCCAGAATGTCCAGCCCGCCCAGCGCTTCACGCGCCTTATGGACCAGCGAACGGGCGAAAGATTCGTCGCTAAGATCGCCTGGCAATAACACCGCTTTACGGCCGCACTCCTCAATCAGCGCTTTAACCTGCTGAGCGTCCTCTTCTTCCGCTGGCAGGTAGTTGATCGCGACATCTGCGCCTTCACGCGCGTAAGCGATAGCGGCAGCGCGCCCAATCCCGGAGTCGCCCCCTGTCACCAGCGCCTTACGATCTTTAAGGCGACCACTGCCGACATAACTTTTTTCGCCACAGTCAGGAACAGGCGTCATTTTCGCCTGGACGCCGGGCGCCGGCTGTTTTTGCTTAGGATACTCGCCGGTGTAATACTGCGTGGTAGGGTCGTATAGATGAGACATTGAGCTTCTCCCTTCAGGTTGAACACCCTTTAAGCGTAGACACTTTTACTACCGTAAGAGGGAGAATCAGAACGATCCTTATGCTTCGCCCGTATTCACAACAGAGTTAACTAGCCATGAAGGTTATTTTTCTTGCCGTGCGACGGTGGTGACGTTGCGCGTCCGGTAGTCGCCATCGGAAAGCTTACGCGTCAGACGTAGGGTTGCCGTCTCGCGAGCCAGCAGATGCTGCCAGTCACTTTCAAGACGAGACATAATTTTGTCTCGTAATTCAGGATGCTGCTCGATAATGGCATTGATGGTCGCGCCATAAATCTCCTCTTTGACCTGTAACGCATACATCTCTCGTCGGTTTTGCCACTTCAGGCGCACTAACGCCGCCGGTATGGATACCACCTCCTGCGTTACCTTTTCCAGGGTGGCATTTTTGCTGGCGATTAGTGCTGCAAGATTTTGCTTTAAGATAAATTCATCACTTTTATGGTTGTCTAAAGCCAAATAAACGTTATTGTCTTCAACTTCTTTCATCTTTATCTTCCAGTGAATAAAATAGCGGCATATTGGTTTCGCGAGTGATTAAATTAAGCCAAATGGCATTGCCTTTTTCATTTATCATTGCGGTTTTATCCGCCAGTATTTTACTTAGCATTTGGGCATCAATATCGCCTTCTGCCTGTAGTGCGTTTATCAGGCGGGCAAACGTTTCAATTTTAGCCACACAATACAGACGTTCTTTAATATGACGGTCGCGTTCTTCAAATAATACGTTTCTGTGTTGCCCGGCAGCGTTAGCGCTAATTAAAATATCGGGCTCGAAATCGCTGAGTTTTGTCTTTCCCTTAGGCAAATTTTTACTGTTTTCTGTGGCTTCAGGGGGCGGCGATGACAGGCGAAAATGAGAGGAAACCAGATGCTCAGGAAGCATGACTAAATATCCTTTACGATCAGTGGTATACTATTTTTAATAGTGTAGGTTTCGTTGACAATAACATGGTGTAATTTTAAAATCAAAAAAAATGGAGCCTGCTATGAACAGTATTTTTTATTCTGTTATTATATTGCTATTACTGACCGGCGCGATACTCTTCCTGATGTGGGAGGTTAATAAAAAACGTCCTGGTGGAAAAACCGTAAATTTAAATCAAACTGAACCCATGACAAAGGAAGAGGGCGAAGATCATTTCTCAGTATTAATGAATTCGATAACGCCGGTATGGTACTGGCGCGTTAACCATGAATATATCGATTTCCTTCATGCAACGATAAAACGAATGACAATGACTGAGTTGAATGAAACGCCAGGATTATTTGACGCACAGCGTCGTTGCAGCGACCTTAACTCTGCCGTTTATAAGTATTACGACAATATTAAGAAGCGTTGTCTGAACGGAGAAAAGGTGCCGTATTCGGATTTGGACGTCCTGAATTTACGTCAGTGTTTTCGCGAGTTCAGTCTTGAGGCCTACCCGGCATTGGTCGCGCTGGTATGGCCGGAATATCAGCGCCCGCAGGTTAACCCGGATGAGATTTAGAGCCTATCCCATTAGGGCTATTTTACTTGCCATTTTGGACCTGGGCAGTGCTCGCCAAAACGCGTTAGCGTTTTGAACGCCGCTAGCGGCGGCCCGAAGGGCGAGCGTAGCGAGTCAAACCTCACGTACTACGTGTACGCTCCGGTTTTTGCGCGCTGTCCGTGTCCAAACTGGCTGCGCCAATAACGCCTGGTGGGATAGGCTCTTAACTGGCATGTTGATCTGATGTTGCATGGTTGAGATATACTGTTGCTGGTTTTAGTTACCTGACAGGTCCCTATGGAACGCTTTCTTGAAAATGTAATGTATGCGTCTCGCTGGCTGCTCGCGCCGGTGTATTTTGGCCTCTCTTTGGCGCTGATCGCTTTAGCGCTAAAATTTTTCCAGGAAATTCTACACGTTCTGCCGAACGTTTTTGCCCTGGCGGAGGCCGATCTGATCCTGGTGCTGTTATCGCTGGTTGATATGACGCTGGTCGGCGGGTTGCTGGTAATGGTCATGTTCTCCGGGTATGAAAACTTTGTCTCTCAGCTGGATATCTCTGCGGGCAAGGAGAAGCTGAACTGGCTGGGGAAAATGGATGCGACTTCGCTAAAAAATAAGGTGGCGGCATCGATAGTCGCTATCTCTTCCATTCACCTGTTACGCGTGTTTATGGACGCGAAAAACGTCCCGGATAACAAATTAATGTGGTATGTCATCATCCATCTGACCTTTGTCCTGTCGGCATTTGTGATGGGCTATCTGGACAGATTGACGCGGCATAACCATTGAGCCGCCGTCAACGGCGGGGCAGTCGGGCAAAGGACGCTGAGCCCGGCTGTAAAACAGCGCTTCTTTAACGGCGGATAACCGTCTCCCTGCAGCCTTACGCAATATTTTTACTACATCTATTCATTTACTCAGTAATAAGACTAAAAGATTTTCTCTGCGTTCACAGATATATAACATCTGCGGGTACGTGAACGGCGATAACTGTAAAAAAATGGAGAATGCATTATATATTCTCCGCGCCTTGCCGATAACGAGAGTGCGTCATCGTCTGATGACTAATCTCTTATATTCAGCAAGGAAATTCATATGCGTTTGCTGCAAAACTTTACTATTCGTATGGTCATGCTGACGATACTGGGACTTTTTTGTCTACTCTGGTCGGGGGTGGGGTTATACAGCGTCCATGCTTTATCCGAAGTTTCGGAAGGAAATGATATTGACCGGCATCTTGTGCGGCAAATGACGGTGCTAAGCCAGGGTAACGATCAATATTTCCGCTTTGTTACCCGCCTTAGCCGCGCGATGGATGTAAAAATCGGCGGCGGCACGCCCGATTTTGCGCCCGCCCGGCAGTCGCTCGAGAATATGCGTCAGAAGCTGGAGGAGATGAAAGCGCTATCGCCAGGGCCGATGAACCCTGATATCTCAAGGGAGGTCTTGTCCAACTGGCAGGCCTTGCTGGAGAAAGGCGTCGTTCCTCAAATGCAACTGGCGCAGCAAGGATCGCTAACCGCCTGGAGCGAACATGCCAGTACGGTCACGCCCGCACTCAGTCGCGCGTTCGGCGCCAGCGCGGAACGGTTTAGTCATGAAGCTGGCGCCATGCTGGATAACACACGTGTGATGGTCGATGGTAAAACCTATACCATCCGCATCCTGCTTATCACGGCGGTGATTCTGGGCATTGCTATCCTGATTTTTACCGATCGCTATCTGGTTGCAATGATGGTGAAACCGCTGGAGCGCATCCGTCAGCAATTTCAGCGCATCGCGCAAGGCGATCTTAGCCAGCCGATTGAAGCGTTGGGGCGTAACTGCGTAGGCCGGTTGGTGCCGCTACTGCGCGCGATGCAGGACAGTTTACGCGAAGCCGTGAGTACGATCCGCGCCGGAAGCGACAATATCTGGCGCGGCGCGACGGAAATTTCTACCGGTAATAACGATCTCTCTTCCCGAACGGAAGAACAGGCCGCCGCGCTGGAAGAAACTGCCGCCAGCATGGAACAGCTTACCGCAACGGTGAAAATGAACGCCGAACACGCCCGCCAGGCGAGTCAGCTTGCGGATGCCGCCTCGCTAACGGCAGGAAAAGGCGGTGAACTGGTTTCCGATGTGGTAGAAACAATGAACGGTATTTCCGCCAGTTCGCAGCAGATCGCCGAAATTACTACCGTGATTAATAGTATTGCTTTCCAGACCAATATTCTGGCCTTGAACGCAGCGGTAGAAGCGGCCAGAGCGGGCGAGCAGGGACGCGGCTTCGCGGTGGTCGCCGGTGAGGTACGTAACCTGGCCAGCCGCAGCGCGGGGGCGGCGAAAGAAATTGAAGCCTTAATTGGCGAATCGGTACGTCGCGTAGCGCAAGGCGCGCAGTTGGTCCAGGAGACCGGCGCGACGATGGACGCCATCCTGCGCGGCGTCACGGAAGTGACGACGATTATGAAACAGATCGCGTCCGCCTCCGAAGAGC
Organism: Salmonella sp. 32070601201500089SM; assembly: GCF_017573605.1. Lineage (NCBI taxonomy): Bacteria > Pseudomonadati > Pseudomonadota > Gammaproteobacteria > Enterobacterales > Enterobacteriaceae > Salmonella > Salmonella sp. 32070601201500089SM. The sequence goes on along the minus strand of NZ_JAGETK010000006.1, from coordinate 48,040 downwards.
AGAGTAAAGGTATCTCTCAGGTTGGCGTGGCGATCACGCAAATGGATAGCGTTACGCAACAAAACGCCGCGCTGGTTGAGCAGGTTTCCGCGGCGGCAGCGGCGCTGGAACGGCAGACGGAGGATTTGCAACGCTCCGTACAGCAGTTCCGGCTTTCCGCTAGTGAGCCGCAACAACGCGTAACGGCGAAAGCGGCGCCTGGCGTTCAGAGAATGGCGTCGGCTCCCGCACAGTCTACTGATGAATGGGTTTCCTTCTGATGTGAAGCAAAAAAGCGCGTAATGCGCTGGCCTTCATTTAATTAGTCTCTATATAATTTATTATATAGCGACTAAGGAGGTCAGATGAATAATCATTTTGGGAAAGGGTTAATGGCCGGGTTGCACGCGCCATATGCATATAGCGCGCATCATGCGGTGAATTTCTGTTCTGAGTATAAACGTGGCTTTGTATTGGGTTTTACACACCGTATGTTCGAAAAGACCGGCGATCGTCAACTTAGCGCGTGGGAGGCTGGAATTCTGACGCGTCGCTATGGTCTGGATAAAGAAATGGTGATGGATTTCTTTAAAGAGAATCATTCCGGGATGGCGGTTCGCTTCTTTATGGCCGGTTATCGACTCGAAGGTTGATCCAACAGGGGTATTATCTTGCTTTAATTAATTACACTATCGCCTCTTCCCTTCGTTTTACTGTTCCGTCGAAGTATTATGGCGCACATAACCATAAAAAAAGTGTGGTAAATGGCGTACCGATCGCAATAACTTCTTCGCGAACAGTGCAAAATAAAAGCCAGGTCTTCGTAACGGAATAACTATAAAATGACTGGAGATAATACTCTCATCACTTCTCACGGCATTAACCGTCGTGATTTCATGAAGCTTTGTGCAGCACTGGCCGCTACTATGGGGCTCAGTAGCAAAGCCGCCGCAGAAATGGCAGAATCGGTATCCAATCCACAGCGTCCGCCCGTTATCTGGATTGGCGCTCAGGAGTGTACCGGTTGTACCGAATCACTGCTTCGTGCTACACACCCAACCGTTGAAAACCTCGTTCTGGAGACCATCTCTCTGGAATACCACGAGGTGCTTTCCGCCGCATTCGGTCACCAGGTCGAAGAAAACAAACATAACGCTCTGGAGAAGTATAAAGGGCAATATGTTCTGGTGGTGGATGGTTCTATCCCACTAAAAGATAACGGTATCTACTGCATGGTTGCCGGCGAGCCGATCGTGGATCACATCCGCAAAGCCGCCGACGGCGCAGCCGCGATTATCGCTATCGGTTCCTGCTCGGCATGGGGCGGCGTTGCTGCGGCTGGCGTAAACCCAACCGGCGCTGTCAGTCTGCAGGAAGTCTTACCGGGCAAAACGGTTATCAATATTCCAGGTTGTCCGCCAAACCCGCATAACTTCCTGGCGACCGTCGCGCATATCATCACTTACGGCACGCCGCCGAAGCTGGATGCGAAAAATCGTCCAACCTTTGCCTATGGCCGTCTGATTCATGAGCATTGCGAACGTCGTCCACACTTCGACGCAGGCCGTTTTGCCAAAGAATTTGGCGACGAAGGCCACCGTCAGGGCTGGTGTCTCTACCATCTTGGCTGTAAAGGGCCGGAAACCTGGGGCAACTGTTCTACGTTACAGTTCTGTGACGTTGGCGGCGTCTGGCCAGTGGCGATCGGTCATCCTTGCTATGGCTGTAACGAAGAAGGTATCGGCTTCCATAAGGGCATTCACCAGCTTGCTCATGTCGAAAACCAAACTCCGCGTTCAGAGAAACCTGACGTCAATATGAAAGAAGGCGGCAATATCTCTGCGGGCGCTGTCGGTCTGCTTGGCGGCGTAGTCGGTCTGGTTGCCGGCGTCAGCGTGATGGCGGTACGTGAACTGGGGCGTCAGCAAAAGAAAGATAACGCTGACTCACGGGGAGAATAACCGTGAACAGACGTGACTTTATTAAAGCAGCCTCCGGTGGAGCATTGCTGTTGGGCGCCGCGCCGTCTGTCAGCCATGCGGCTGCAGAAAACCGTCCGCCGATTCCAGGTTCGCTGGGCATGTTGTATGACTCTACGCTGTGCGTGGGCTGTCAGGCCTGCGTCACAAAGTGTCAGGATATCAACTTCCCGGCGCGTAACCCGGAAGGGGAGCAGACCTGGTCGAACAACGACAAACTGTCGCCGTATACCAATAACATTATCCAGGTATGGCGTAGCGGCACGGGCGTGAACAAAGATCAGGAAGAGAACGGCTATGCCTACATCAAGAAACAGTGTATGCACTGCGTCGATCCTAACTGCGTTTCCGTTTGTCCGGTGTCGGCGCTGAAAAAAGATCCGAAAACCGGCATCGTCCACTATGACAAAGATGTCTGCACCGGCTGCCGTTACTGTATGGTCGCCTGTCCGTACAACGTACCTAAGTACGACTACAACAACCCGTTTGGCGCGCTTCACAAGTGTGAGCTGTGTAACCAGAAAGGCGTTGAGCGTCTGGATAAAGGCGGTTTGCCTGGGTGCGTGGAAGTTTGTCCGGCAGGGGCCGTGATTTTCGGTACTCGTGAAGAGCTGATGGCGGAAGCGAAAAAACGTCTGGCCCTCAAACCAGGCAGTGAATATCACTATCCGCGCCAGACGTTGAAAACGGACGACACCTATCTGCATACGGTGCCTAAATACTACCCACACCTCTACGGTGAAAAAGAGGGCGGTGGTACTCAGGTGCTGGTGCTGACAGGCGTTCCTTATGAAGATTTGGATCTGCCGAAGCTGGATGACCTTTCAACCGGAGCGCGCTCCGAGCATGTTCAACACACGCTTTATAAAGGCATGATACTACCCCTGGCTGCGCTGGCGGGCTTAACCGTGCTGGTTCGTCGTAATAGCAAAAACGACCATCACGATGGAGGAGACGATCATGAGTCATGATCCAAAACCGCTGGGCGGAAAAATCATCAGTAAACCGGTCATTATTTTTGGACCGTTAATCGTCCTGTGTATGCTCCTTATCGTGAAGCGTCTGGTCTTCGGGTTGGGCTCCGTTTCCGACCTGAACGGCGGTTTCCCATGGGGCGTCTGGATTGCCTTTGACCTGTTGATCGGCACTGGCTTTGCCTGCGGCGGTTGGGCGTTGGCATGGGCGGTATATGTCTTTAACCGTGGGCAATACCATCCGTTGGTGCGCCCGGCGTTGCTGGCAAGCTTGTTTGGTTACTCGCTGGGCGGCCTGTCGATCACTATCGACGTCGGTCGTTACTGGAACCTGCCGTACTTCTACATTCCAGGTCACTTCAACGTGAACTCGGTACTGTTTGAGACGGCGGTCTGTATGACCATCTACATCGGCGTGATGGCGCTGGAGTTTGCGCCTGCCTTGTTTGAACGTCTGGGCTGGAAAGTGTCGCTCAAGCGTCTGAATAAGGTGATGTTCTTTATTATCGCGCTGGGCGCGCTGTTGCCGACGATGCACCAGTCCTCAATGGGGTCATTGATGATCTCGGCGGGCTATAAAGTGCATCCGCTATGGCAAAGCTATGAAATGCTGCCGCTGTTCTCGGTTCTGACCGCGTTTATCATGGGCTTCTCCATTGTCATATTTGAGGGTTCGCTGGTTCAGGCAGGCCTGAAAGGAAACGGTCCGGATGAGAAAAATTTGTTTGTTAAGCTGACGAATACCATCAGCGTGCTGCTGGCGATTTTCGTCGTCCTGCGCTTTGGCGAACTGATTTATCGCGACAAGCTGTCCTATGCGTTTGCCGGCGATTTTTACTCCGCTATGTTCTGGATTGAAGTCGTCCTGATGGTCTTCCCGTTAGTGGTGCTGCGTGTGGCGAAACTGCGTAATGACTCTCGTATGCTGTACCTGTCGGCGCTGAGCGCGCTGTTGGGCTGCGCGACGTGGCGTCTGACCTATTCGCTGGTGGCATTCAACCCGGGTGGCGGCTACCACTACTTCCCAACCTGGGAAGAATTGTTGATTTCTATTGGTTTTGTGGCCATTGAGATTTGTGCATACATCGTACTCATTCGTCTACTGCCGATACTTCCTCCTTTAAAACAAAACGATCATAATCGTCATGAGGCGAGCAAAGCATGAGCCAGAGAATTACTATTGATCCGGTAACCCGTATTGAGGGTCATTTACGCATTGACTGCGAAATTGAGAACGGCGTCGTATCCAAAGCATGGGCGTCCGGCACCATGTGGCGCGGTATGGAAGAGATCGTGAAGAACCGCGATCCGCGCGATGCGTGGATGATTGTGCAGCGTATTTGCGGCGTTTGTACGACAACTCACGCGATCTCCTCCGTTCGTGCGGCGGAAAGCGCGCTGAATATTGATGTTCCCGTCAACGCGCAGTATATCCGTAATATTATTCTGGCGGCGCATACCACCCATGACCACATTGTCCATTTCTACCAGCTCTCTGCGCTGGACTGGGTGGACATTACCTCTGCGCTGAAAGCCGATCCGGAAAAAGCTTCTGCGATGCTGGATGGCGTGTCGAGCTGGCACCTGAACAGCGCGCAAGAGTTCACGAAAGTTCAGAACAAGATCAAGGATCTTGTCGCCAGCGGTCAGTTAGGTATTTTCGCCAACGGCTACTGGGGGCACCCGGCAATGCAGTTACCGCCGGAGGTCAACCTGATTGCGGTCGCCCACTATCTGCAGGCGCTGGAATGTCAGCGTGACGCTAACCGCGTGGTGGCGTTGCTGGGCGGTAAATCGCCGCATATCCAGAACCTGGCAGTCGGTGGGGTGGCGAACCCGATCAATCTCGACAGTATCGGTACGTTGAACCTTGAACGCCTGATGTACATCAAATCGTTTATCGATAAGCTGAGCGATTTTGTCGAGCAGGTGTATAAAGTGGATACCGCTGTCATCGCGGCCTACTATCCGGAATGGCTGGAGCGCGGCAAAGGCGCGGTGAACTACCTGAGCGCGCCGGAATTCCCGACCGACGGTAAAAACGGCAGTTTCCTGTTCCCGGGCGGTTACATTACCAATGCCGATCTGTCGACATACCGTCCGATCACCTCTCACTCCGACGAGTTCCTGATTAAAGGTATTCAGGAGAGCGCGAAGCACGCCTGGTACAAAGATGAAGCGCCGCAGGCGCCGTGGGAAGGCACTACGATCCCGGCTTACGACGGTTGGTCGGATGACGGTAAATACTCATGGGTCAAGTCGCCGACATTCTACGGCAAAACCGTCGAAGTCGGGCCGCTGGCGAACATGCTGTGTAAACTGGCTGCAGGTCGTGAATCCACGCAGACCAAGCTCAATGAAATCATTGCGCTTTATCAGAAGCTGGCCGGCAAAACGCTGGAAATGGCGCAACTTCACTCTACGCTGGGTCGTATCATCGGGCGTACCGTTCACTGTTGTGAACTGCAAAACATATTGCAGGATCAATACAACGCGCTGATTGTAAATATCGGCAAAGGCGATTACACCACGTTTGTGAAGCCGAACATTCCGGCGACGGGCGAGTGCAAAGGCGTGGGCTTCCTGGAGGCGCCGCGCGGTATGCTGTCTCACTGGATGGTGATTAAAGACGGTATTATCAGTAACTATCAGGCGGTGGTGCCATCGACCTGGAACTCAGGTCCGCGTAACTTCAACGATGACGTGGGGCCGTACGAACAGTCGCTGGTCGGTACGCCGATCGCCGATCCGGCGAAGCCGCTGGAAGTGGTACGTACCATCCACTCCTTCGACCCTTGCATGGCGTGCGCGGTACACGTGGTGGACGCCGATGGCAATGAAGTGGTCTCGGTGAAGGTTTTGTAATGCGGATATTAGTCTTAGGGGTCGGCAATATTTTGCTGACCGATGAAGCCATCGGGGTGCGTATTGTTGAAGCGTTAGAGCAACGATACACCCTGCCGGATTTCGTTGAGATTCTGGATGGCGGTACGGCGGGAATGGAACTTCTTGGCGATATGGCGAATCGGGATCATTTGATCATTGCCGACGCCATCGTGTCGAAAAAGAACGCGCCGGGAACCATTATGGTACTGCGCGACGATGAAGTTCCGGCGCTGTTCACCAACAAAATCTCCCCCCATCAGCTTGGACTGGCCGACGTATTGTCGGCCCTCCGCTTTACCGGCGAGTTTCCGAAGAAACTGACCCTGGTCGGCGTTATTCCACAGTCGCTGGAACCGCACATCGGCTTAACGCCAACCGTCGAGGCGATGATTGAACCTGCGCTTGAGCAGGTTCTTGCTGCGCTGCGTGAATCCGGCGTCGAAGCAATTCCTAAGGAGACGGCGCATGTCTGAAACGTTTTCCGGATTCGACACGGCGCCCGTCGCCCGGGTTCAGGCGGCGTTTGAAGAGATAGCCCATCGTTCGATGCACGATCTTTCGTTTCTGCATCCGACTATGCCAGTGCATGTCTCTGATTTTACGTTATTTGAAGGACAATGGACGGGCACGGTAATTACGCCGTGGATGTTAAGCGCATTAATCTTCCCTGGCCCGGACCAGATCTGGCCCGGGCGTACCGTCGGTGAAAAACTCGGTCTGCAACTGCCTTATGGCACGATGACCTTTACCGTTGGCGAACTGGAAGGCGTTTCGCAATATCTTGCCTGCTCGTTGATGTCGCCGCTTTCCCGTAGCCTGTCGCCGGAAGAGGGCGTCCGGCTGGCGGATGACTGCGCGCGGATGCTGTTATCTCTGCCGGTAAGCAATCCTGATGCGCCGCAGACAAGCCGGCGTGCGTTGCTGTTTGGCCGTCGGAGCTGTGAGAATGCATGAGCTGTCTCTTTGCCAAAGCGCCGTTGAAATTATTCAGCAGCAGGCAGAACAGCACGGCGTGGCGCGCGTCACCGGCGTATGGCTGGAGATAGGCGCGCTTTCGTGCGTTGAAGAGCGCGCGGTTCGTTTCAGCTTTGACATCGCCTGCCAGGGAACTTTAGCGCAAGGGTGCGAATTGCACATCGACTACAGACCGGCCCAGGCCTGGTGCTGGGATTGCAGTCAGGTGGTGGAAATTCTCAGGCATGACGCGCAATGTCCGCATTGTCATGGCGATCGCCTGCGGGTGGATACCGGCGATTCGTTGAAAGTAAAAAGTATTGAGGTCGAATAACCCGCATTTTATTTCAGGTGGTTAACTATGTGTATTGGCGTCCCCGGTCAGGTGCTGGCCGTCGGAGATGATATTCACCAGCTTGCGCAGGTGGAAGTGTGTGGCATCAAACGTGATGTCAATATTGCTCTGATTTGTGAAGGTAAGCCAGCCGATCTGATAGGGCAATGGGTATTGGTACACGTTGGTTTTGCGATGAGCATCATTGACGAAGACGAAGCGAAAGCCACGTTAGATGCGCTGCGCCGCATGGAGTACGACATCACCAGCGCGTGATCCCTTAATCACCTCTATTATATCGCTCTATAATCGTTGTATAATTATTTATATATCGATTGTGGGGCGAAACCTATGAATAAATTTTTGCGCCAGCTCTCTCTGCTGGCGTTGCTTTTTTGCTGGCCGTTAATGTCACAGGCGGCGCGTACTTTTACCGATCAACTTGGCCGCCAGGTCACGGTTCCCGACACCGTCGACAGAGTGGTGGTGTTCCAGCATCAAACGCTCAATCTCCTTGTACAGATGAATGCCACTGACAAAATCGTTGGGGTCATGGCGAACTGGAAACAGCAATTAGGCGACGGCTATGCGCGTCTGGCGCCGGAACTGGCGCAAAAAGCCTCGCTGGGCGATCTAACGCACGTTGATCTTGAAAAACTGGTGGCGCTGCACCCGCAGGTGGTGTTTGTCACGAATTACGCTCCGCAGGAGATGATCGACAAGATCAGCCGTCTTGGCATTCCGGTGGTGGCGATTTCGCTGCGCCATGATATTGCTGGCGAGCAGGCTAAAATGAACCCGACCCTGGCCGATGAAGAGCAGGCTTATAATCGCGGGCTGCGTGAAGGAATAACGCTGATTGGCGATATCGTCAATAAACCGCAGGAGGCGAAAGCGCTGATTGAGGCGATGGATAAAGGTCGCAAGATGGTCAGCGACCGTTTGCAGTCGGTTCCTGAAAATGAGCGAGTTCGCGCCTATATGGCGAATCCGGAGTTGACCACCTACGGTTCCGGTAAATATACCGGTCTGATGATGGCCCATGCGGGGGCGCTGAATGTAGCGGCATCCTCGGTGAAAGGCTTTAAGCAGGTGACAATGGAGCAGGTGATCGCCTGGGATCCGCAGGTGATCTTTGTCCAGAATCGCTATCCAAAGGTCGTCAATGAGATCCTGCACAATCCCCAGTGGCAGGTCATTGACGCGGTGAAGCATCATCGGGTTTACCTGATGCCGGATTATGCCAAAGCCTGGGGATATCCGATGCCGGAGGCGGTGGGAATCGGCGAACTGTGGATGGCGAAAAAACTCTATCCGCAAAAATTCCACGATATTGACATGCAAAAGGCCGCTAACGACTGGTATCAACGTTTTTACCGTACTGACTATCAGGGCGTACAGTGATGCGAATACTGGCAGCGGGGAGCTTGCGCGTCGTCTGGCCGCAGCTAATGACGGCGTTTCAGGCGGATGCGGTATGTGATTTCGGTCCGGCGGGGCTGTTACGTGAACGCATCGAAGCGGGCGAAGCGTGCGACTTTTTTGCTTCGGCGAACCTGGCGCATCCGCAGGCGCTGCTGGAAAGCGGGCGGGCGCTGCGGGTCGCGCCTTTTACGACGAACCGTTTGTGTCTGAGCGTGCGGGCACAGGCGATGCGTGAAGGCGAGGACTGGCTGTCGCTATTAACCCGGCGGGATCTGCGGATCGGCACCTCAACAGCAGGTTGCGATCCTTCCGGCGATTATACGCAGCAGCTTTTTTCGCGGATGGGCAACGAGGGCGAAGCGGTCCGAAAACGCGCGGTAGCGCTGGTTGGCGGCAGGCAGACTTTGCCGTTACCGGCGGGCCGGCTGGCAGCGGAATGGCTCATCAATCATGATTACACCGATATCTTTATCGGCTATGCCAGCTATGCTCCCAGGCTACGGCAGGTTAATTCGCTGCGAGTGATTGATATCCCGGAACCTTATAATCCCGTGGCTGAATATGGCTTTGCCTGCCTGAGCGAGCAGGGAAAAACGCTTGCCGACTTTTTACTGTCAGCACGGGCGAGGTTGATTCTCATGCAACATGGGTTTAGTGAAGCGCCGAATATGACGCACTCGCAGAACTGATAAGCGAAGCGTCAGCAGGGAATACCATGCCGGATGACGACATTACTACCCCATCCGGCATTATGGTTTAACTTTGACGTTTATCTTCGGTATGGTTTTCGAAGTCGCTGGCGTCATGGCGTTCGTGAAGCTGTTCGTTCAATGGGCCGTTGGTCCGGTTGACAATGCGCCCCCGCTTTACCGCCGGACGTTCGGCTACCTGTTTCGCCCAGCGTTGTACGTTTTGATAACTTCCGGCATCCAGAAACTCCGCTGCATCATAGACATTCCCCAGCACCACGTTGCCGAACCACGGCCAGATGGCCATATCGGCAATAGTGTACTCTTCTCCCGCGACATACGGGTGGTGAGCTAACTGCTTATCCAGCACGTCCAGCAGACGCTTGGCTTCCATGGTGAAGCGATTAATGGCGTACTCAATTTTTACCGGCGCATAATGATAGAAATGACCGAAACCGCCACCGAGGAACGGCGCCGCGCCCTGTAGCCAGAACAACCAGTTAAGGGTTTCTGTGCGCTTAGCCAGATCCTGCGGCAGGAAATGGCCAAACTTATCCGCCAGATAAACAAGAATTGCGCCCGACTCAAAAACCCGAATCGGCGGGTTGTGTGAGTTATCGCGCAGCGCCGGGATTTTTGAGTTCGGATTGATGTCAACAAAGCCGCTGGAGAACTGATCGCCCTCGCCGATGCGAATCAACCAGGCGTCATATTCGGCGCCGGTCACGCCCAGCGCCAGGAGCTCTTCCAGCATAATAGTCACTTTCTGGCCGTTAGGCGTCCCCAGCGAATAAAGCTGTAACGGATGTTTGCCGACGGGCAGCGTTTTGTCGTGCGTCGGGCCGGAAACCGGGCGATTAATGTTAGCGAACGCGCCGCCGCCGGATTTATCCCACGTCCAGACTTTTGCGGGTTGATAAGTATTATCTGCCATATTGACCTGCCTTCACAATGGTGGTGTTGAAGCAGTGTAGCAGCTTGCTAGTCGGACATTTAACCGATTGGGACATTCCGGCGAGTGAAATTTTAACCTTCTGGCCTCAGTGTGCCTTATTGAGGTGTATGATTATGTCGACCTCTGTCCGGTTAGTGTCACAGAGCAGACAATCAGAGCGAAATCACGCCAGGCTGCTCAGGCGGTCTTGTTTTGAGGTAAGTGCATGAGCAAAGGAACCACCAGTCAGGATGCCCCCTTCGGGACATTATTGGGTTACGCCCCCGGCGGCGTAGCGATCTACTCTTCAGATTACAATTCCCTCGATCCGTGGGACGACGACGACGCAGCTTTTCGTAGCTACATCGACGATGAATACATGGGGCATAAATGGCAGTGCGTGGAATTTGCCCGCCGTTTTCTCTTTCTGAATTATGGCGTTGTTTTTACTGACGTCGGCATGGCCTGGGAAATCTTCTCGCTACGTTTTCTGCGCGAGGTCGTGAATGACAATATTTTGCCTTTGCAGGCCTTCCCGAACGGTTCGCCGCGCGCGCCGGAGGCCGGGGCGCTGCTCATCTGGCAAAAGGGCGGCGAGTTTAACGAAACCGGGCACGTCGCGATTATCACCCAACTCCTGGATAACAAAATTCGTATTGCTGAGCAAAACGTTATCCACACGCCATTGCCGCCAGGGCAGCAGTGGACTCGCGAACTGGAAATGGTCGTAGAAAACGGGTGTTACACCCTGCGCGACACCTTTGATGACACGACGATTTTAGGCTGGATGATCCAGACCGACGACACGCAATACAGTTTGTCACAGCCTGACATCGCGAATCAGTCGCTGGCGATTCGCGGCGCAAGACTGCCAGAGAAAGGTCAGTTTGACGGTCAGTGGCTGGATGAGCGCGATCCGTTACAAAAAGCCTATGTACAGGCGAACGGGCACGTTATCAATCAGGACCCGTACCAGTATTTTACCATCACCGAGAGCGCTGAACAGGAGCTTATCAAAGCGACCAATGAGTTGCATTTGATGTACCTGCACGCCACGGACAAAGTTTTAAAAGACGATAATCTGCTGGCGCTATTCGATATCCCCAAAATTCTTTGGCCGCGTCTGCGCCTCTCCTGGCAGCGCCGTCGTCACCATATGATCACCGGTCGTATGGATTTCTGCATGGATGAACGCGGGCTGAAAGTCTATGAATACAATGCCGATTCCGCATCATGCCATACCGAAGCGGGATTAATTCTCGAAAAATGGGCTGAGCAGGGCTATACCGGTAAAGGGCATAACCCGGCAGAGGGCTTAATTAACGAGCTGGCAGGCGCCTGGAAACACAGTAAAGCGCGTCCTTTCGTCCATATCATGCAGGATGATGATGTCGAGGAGGACTATCACGCGCAGTTTATGCAGCAGGCGCTGCATCAGGCCGGCTTCGCGAGCAAAATCCTCCGCGGGCTGGGCGAGTTGCGCTGGGATGACGCCGGGCAGTTGATCGATGGCGACGGACGGCTGGTGAATTGTGTCTGGAAAACCTGGGCGTGGGAAACGGCGATGGAGCAGATACGCGAAGTCAGCGAGACGGAGTATGCCGCAGTGCCTATTCGTACCGGGCACCCGGAAAATGAAGTCCGGCTGATTGATGTATTACTGCGCCCGGAAGTGTTGGTGTTTGAACCGCTGTGGACGGTGATCCCGGGCAACAAAGCGATCCTGCCCATCCTGTGGTCGCTGTTCCCGCATCATCGCTATTTGCTCGACACGGATTTTACCGTTAACGATGAGCTGGTGCAGACCGGCTATGCGGTAAAACCGATCGCCGGACGTTGCGGTAGTAATATCGATTTGGTGAGCCATCAGGAAGAGCTCCTGGATAAAACCAGCGGCAAGTTCGCCACGCAGAAAAATATCTATCAGCAGTTGTGGTGCCTGCCGAAGGTCGCCGGGAAGTATATTCAGGTCTGTACGTTTACCGTGGGCGGTAACTACGGCGGTACGTGCCTGCGCGGCGATGATTCATTAGTCATTAAAAAAGAGAGCGATATTGAACCGTTAATCGTCATCAAAGCGTAACGGGGTCATTCTCGTCGGGATATCGGCGTGGGTGCCGATATCCCGCCTGTTGTGTTTACCAGCGAACGGCTATCAGCCTGCCATTTACTAGTAACATATGAGAAATAATATCACAAATTATTCTTAACTTTTCTGACGCAGGCGGTGACGCTCGCCGCGTTGGCGCACTCGTTTCCTGATTTTCGTCTAATTGGTACTTTTTGCGGCTGGTTACGCCGCCCCCTCCCTTTGGATTTAGGTCATGCCTGTTTGGTTGGTAAACGGACAGCATAATATATTGACGAGTTCAAATGACATTATTAGTCATATAAAAAGTTTACGTTAGGTTATTTTTCTATTGCAAAAGTTTGCGTTTAAACCCTGTCTGCAATCTTCGGGCTGAGATATAGATACACCTAAGTAAATGCAGTTAATTATTATTCAACTATTATTGTCAGCCTTGTGAATGATATTTTCGTATAAAGTGAAGCGACTTCCATTATGACTATTAATGGTATTATTGAATAGTTTACTCTGTAATTATTTAAGTTTAGTGGACGTTTTGTCTTATTCTGGTGAACGTATGGTTATGGCAGATGACAGCCGATTTTTCATTATGTTATCATGAGTTGATAATACTTTATCCAGGCATAGATCAGGATGTCCACATATAATAAGGAGAATGGTATATGTTTAAAAAAGTATTAGGCTTGCGCCACTGGAATAATAATGTTGTAAAAATACCGCCGCCAGCAGCAGAATCTGGCGCTAATGCATCTGACGTGGTGGTGGATACTCCTGAGCCTTATGAGCGGATACTGTGTCAAAAAATTCTGATGGGGATCTCGACGATCGATATCATTCGTAATGCCATCATTAAGTCCTGTGAGCAGCTCAACATTGAAAAAGAACGCATTAATGAACTTAACGAACAGAATGATAAAGCCAGAAGTTCATTAAAATCGCTCGTGGAATTTATCACCGAAATTGGCACGACTTCATCGGATATTGGCTGTCGTATGGGCGACTTAAATACCTCCTTAACGCAAATTAATGCGTGTATTAAAGAGATACAGAAGATCGCTAACCAGACCAATTTGATAGCGATTAACTCCGCGATCGAGGCCGCGCGCGTAGGGGATGCCGGGCGTGGTTTTAGCGTTATTTCGAAAGAAGTGAAAAACCTGTCCGAAGATGTTAAACACAGTTCGAAAAGCGTCAGTACGTTAACCTCTGTAATCAAAGATAATACGGCCAGAGTGAGTGAGGTGCTGGATAACCAACAGCCGGTTATTGATAATATTACGACTAACATAAATCAAATTGTGGAGTCTATTGGCATCGTCATCGATAAATCGCTGAGCATGAAATCGGTCATGCAGTACATCTCTACGGTGCAGTTTTTGAATATTGTTAAAGTTGACCATGTTATCTGGAAAATGGAAGTCTACAAATTACTCTTAAATAAAGACATAAACAGCAAAATAACGATGCACGATCAGTGTCGGCTGGGGAAATGGTACTACGGTTTTGAAGGGCAGCAGTTTAGCAATTACTACAGTTTCCGTAGTCTGGAAGCGCCGCATAAAGAGGTGCATAGCGCTGGTCACTCTGCGCTGAACTATTTTGCCGCAGGCGATATGAATGCGATGTCGCAAGAACTCGACAGAATGGAGCGTTCCAGTAATGAGGTGGTTAACCAGCTGGAAATGCTGGCTGTCGATTTATTAAAAGAAACCACACTGTGAAGTCATGAGTTATTACCGTATAACCAACAGGAGCCATCATCAACAGGACTGATGTATCACACTTTCTGCACTGGAGTTATTCCGGACAGAGAAAAAAAGCATGACGCAGAAGATGGCTGTGTTTGTTTACCCGAATCACTTACTTTAGTAAGTGATTCGGGATTAATCAGCAACCTCTTTGCTTTTTATCGGCGGCCAGACTTTGGCTGGAAAAGTGCGTTACTGCTAAATTTCTCACTCTCTTACCGCCTTCCTGCCCCTCGAAATACCTGAGACCTGTGCTCACAGATTAATAGCGATTATTTAATCGTGAAATAACGCTGGGCATTATTGAAGCAGATATCCTGAACCATACGGCTTAGCATCGCTTCATCATCAGGAATCTCTCCGTCCTGCGCCCACTGTCCCAGCAGGTTACAGAGAATACGACGGAAATATTCATGTCGCGTATAAGAAAGGAAACTGCGGGAGTCGGTCAGCATCCCGACAAACTGACTTAACAGTCCCATTTGCGACAGTTGTTCCAGTTGGCGCAGCATACCGTCTTTCTGATCGTTAAACCACCAGCCGGAACCAAACTGCACTTTTCCGGCAATTCCCGGCCCCTGGAAGTTACCGATCATGGTCGCCAGGACTTCGTTATCACGTGGGTTCAGGCAATAGAGGATAGTCTTGGGCAGTTCATTGGTCACATCCATACTGTCGAGCAAACGGGAGAGCGCCCAGCTAATGTTATTATCGCCAATGGAGTCAAAGCCGGTATCCGGCCCCAGCAGGCGGAACATCCGGGTATTATTATTACGGATCGCGCCAATATGTAGCTGCATCACCCAGCCGCGCGCGGCGTACTGACGGCCCAGCCAGACCAGCACCGCCGTGGTAAACTGGGCGATCTCAAGTTCGCTCAGCGTTTCGCCAGCCAGACGTTTGCCCAGAATGGCGTCAAGCTGCGCGTCGTCGGGCACCGGCGCAAATCGCAGCGTTTCAATGCCATGATCCGACGCGCGGCAGCCGCAGGCGGCGAAATGGTCGAGGCGGCGAGTGAGCGCCTGACGTAAATCGTCGAAACGGGTAATGCTGACATCTGCCGCCGCTTCCAGTTTCCTCAGGTAATCGACAAAGCCGTCCAGTTCGATTTTGAAAACTTTGTCGGGGCGCCAGCTTGGCGCGACTTCAATATCAATGCTGTCGTCGGCGGCTATCTGGCGGTGATATTCCAGAGAATCTATCGGGTCGTCGGTGGTTCCGACCATCCGCACATTCATCTGCTGCATAATACCGCGCGCGGAAAAGGCCGGCGTCGCCAGTTTCTCATTACACTGCGTCCAGATACTTTCCGCGGTATCCGGTCCGAACAGCGTACCTGTAATGCCAAATGGACGGCGTAGTTCAAGGTGCGTCCAGTGATACAGCGGATTGCCCAGCGTTTTTGGTACGGTATTGGCCCAGGCCATATATTTTTCATAATCGCTGGTCTCTTTGCCGGTGATCAGCGACTCATCCACGCCTGCGCTTCGTAGCGCTCGCCATTTATAGTGGTCGCCTTCCAGCCAGATCTGACCGAGGTTATCGAAACGGCGATCGTCGGCGATTTCCTGCGGACTTAAATGGCAGTGGAAGTCATAAATCGGCATGGGCGCGGCGTATTTATGGTACAGCGTGCGGGCAATGTCGTTTTTAAGTAGAAAATCTTCAGTCATAAACGTAGCCATGATTTATCTCCTTACTTAGCCAGCGCTTCTACCGTGGCTTTCGCGCCGTTCTGCAATAGCTGTTGGTAAGCGTCGGTAACGGCTTGCACAAATTCGTGGTTCTTCGGCAGGTCGCTGCCAAAGATAGACTCGATGGCCAGTAGCCCGCGAACGCGTTCTTCCGGCGTCTGATATTGCTGATGAATCGCCTGATACTGCGCTAGCAGCGGATCGACGACATCAATGGTTTTACCTTGTTCATCGATACCGCCGACGTAACGCATCCATCCGGCGACGCCCAGCGTCAGGCGGCGATAGTCATCGCCCTGTTGCAAGTGCAGACGTACCGGGTCCAACAAACGCTGCGGCAGTTTCTGACTGCCATCCATCGCGATCTGCCAGGTGCGGTGTTTCAACGAGGGGTTAGTGAAACGCGCGATCAACAAATTCGCATACCCTTCCAGATCGGTGCCTTCCGGCATTGATAACGTCGGCGCTTGTTCATCAAGCATCAGCGCCAGCGCCGCGCGACGGTAAGCCGGGTTGGTCATGGTATCGGCGATAGTGTCATACCCGCCGAGATAACCCAGATAGGCGAGGAAAGAGTGACTGCCGTTAAGCATACGCAGCTTCATCATTTCAAACGGTACGACATCTGCAACGAATTGCGCGCCGACGGTGTCCCAGTCCGGGCGACCATTCACAAAGTTATCTTCGATGACCCACTGGCGGAAGGGTTCGCAGGCGATAGCGCAGGGATCATAAACCCCTAACTGGTCGGCAACCAGTTGTAGCGTCTCTTCGGTCGCCGCCGGAACAATGCGGTCAACCATGGTGCAGGGGAAGGTCACATTGTCGGCAATCCATGCGGCGAGGGCGGCATCGCGAGCTTTTGCCAGGCCGAGGACGGCAGCCTTCGCGACGTGACCATTCTCGCGTACGTTATCGCACGACAGCACGGTAAAAGCTTTCAGTCCTTGCTCCCGGCGCATGTTTAGCGCTTCGACAATATAGCCAATGGCGGATTTAGGCTGCTGTGGATGGGCAAGATCGTTTTGGATCAGCGGGTTATTGACATCAAGCTCGCCGCTGGCGGGGTCGGTGCAGTAGCCTTTTTCGGTCACGGTTAAGGAGACGATGGCGGTTTCCGGGCGCGCCATTGCCGCCAGAATCCCTGCATGGCCGTCGAATTCAGGGTGCAGCGCTTCTTTCATTGAACCGATAATTTTCAGTTCGGTGCTTTCTGCGCCGCGTTCTGCAACGGTGTACAGCAGATTTTGCGCTTTCAGGTTCGCGATCAGCCGCGCGTCGTTACCCGGCATCAGGTTCACTTCACAAATGCCCCAGTCGCTGTCGCTCTTTTCCAGTAAATGATGGGTAAAGAGCGCCTGGTGCGCGCGGTGAAACGCCCCGCAGCCCAGATGCACAATACGGGATACCAGACGTGATTTGTCCCAGTTTGGGCGGGCGACGGAAACCTGGGCGGTGGCGATATTCTGTTCCATTGCAAACTCCTGTCATTCGACGTCTTCGCCCGCGATCTCCGGGGCGAGGCATGTTGCTATTGCATTGAGTAGGGGAAATCGCATGACGCGTCGCGCCATGCGAAAGAAGGTTATTTGCTAAAGAAAGCGCGCTGGATAGCCAGTTCGACGCCGCGGACTTCCGCAAGCCCTTTCAGACGGCCAATGGCGGAATAACCCGGATTCGTTTTCTTCTTCAGATCGTCCAGCATCTGATGACCGTGGTCCGGGCGCATTGGGATCAGATCGTCGCTACCTTCGGCTTTACGACGGTGCTCTTCTTCCACAATCGCTTTAACGACTTCATACATATCCACATCGCCGTGCAAATGGGCGGCCTCGTGGAAGGTCTTCGGATTCTCTTCGCGCAGCGTAGAGCGCAGATGCGTAAAGTAGATGCGCGGACCAAACTGTTTGATCATATCAACCAGATCGTTGTCGGCGCGCACGCCGTAAGATCCGGTACACATGGTGAAGCCGTTCGCCATGCTATTAACGGTTTCCACCATCCATTGCATGTCTTCAATGGTAGAGACAATGCGCGGCAGGCCGAGAATAGGGCGCGGTGGATCGTCAGGATGAACGGCCATACGCACGCCAACCTCGTCGGCAACCGGAATAATGGCTTTCAGGAAATAGGCAAAATGTTCACGCAGTTTTGCTTTATCGATATCTTTATACGTCGCCAGGTGTTGACGGAACTGATCCAGCGTATAGCCTTCTTCCGCGCCAGGTAAACCGGCAATAATGTTGCGGGTCAGACGTGCTTTGTCTTCCTCGCTCATGGTGGCGAAACGCCGCTCTGCCTGAGCAATCTCTTCTGCCGTATAGTCGGCTTCTGCTCCCGGACGCTTCAGGATGTGCAGTTCGAACGCGGCGAATTCAATCTGGTCAAAACGCAACGCTTTTGAACCATCCGGCAATACGTATTCCAGATCCGTACGTGTCCAGTCCAGCACCGGCATAAAGTTATAGCAAACCGTATAGATACCGCATTGCGCCAGGTTACGCAGCGTTTGCTGGTAGTTTTTGATCCATAAATCGTACTGACCGGTGTGGGTTTTGATGTCTTCGTGGATAGGTACGCTCTCTACCACAGACCACTCCAGACCCGCCTCTTCAACGATAGCTTTACGTTTCTGGATCTCGTCTACCGACCAAATTTCTCCATTCGGGATATGGTGTAACGCCGTTACCACGCCGGTTGCGCCAGCCTGGCGTACATCTGACAGCGTTACCGGGTCGTTAGGTCCGTACCAGCGCCAGGTTTGTTTCATATCTCGTTTCCTCTTCTTGCGATAACGTCTTCGTGGTTGACCCATTGCCAGCCAACATCGAAACGTGCTTTGTAAACCCGTTCTGACCCCTAAATTCAACCAAAATTTTTCTCATGTCAACCTTATTGTCTAAATTGGCTAACCAAATCACAAATATCATCATTCACGGTCTGCCAATTTTATTTATTTGATCTGTGTCAATTTTTGCTGGGTGAAAAGCATTCACCATTCAACTTGAAATGAGTTGATGTATTTATTTCAAGAATATTAAGGGCGGGAGTTGCCGCCAGATTTTGACCGGTCCGGATGAGAAAATATTGATTGGTCAACCAATTTTGTGATTTCAGTTTTCCCGCTACAGGTCAGACGGCGCGGAGCTAATGTTTTTTAACGAGGCTTTATCATGAAGATGACAAAATTAAGATGGTGGATTATCGGCCTGGTCTGCGTAGGGACCATCGTAAACTACCTGTCCCGTAGCTCGCTTAGCGTTGCGGCGCCAGCGATGATGAAAGAACTCCATTTTGATGAGCAACAATATTCCTGGGTGGTGAGCGCCTTCCAGCTTTGTTACACCATTGCGCAGCCGATCACCGGCTATTTGATGGATGTCATCGGACTGAAAATCGGCTTCTTTATCTTTGCCTTGTTATGGTCGCTGATCAACATGGCGCACGCGCTGGCCGGCGGCTGGATAAGTCTGGCATTTCTGCGTGGTCTGATGGGGCTAACCGAAGCGTCAGCGATTCCGGCCGGGATTAAAGCCAGCGCCGAATGGTTCCCGACGAAAGAACGCGGTATTGCGGGGGGACTGTTTAATATCGGTACTTCGATTGGCGCGATGCTGGCGCCGCCGCTGGTGGTCTGGGCGATGCTGACCTTTGCTGATAGCGGCATCGGTACTGAAATGGCGTTTGTGATTACCGGTGGGATCGGCGTGCTGTTCGCCATCACCTGGTTCCTGATTTATAACTCGCCAAATAAACACCCGTGGATCACCCACAAAGAGCTGCGTTATATCGAAGACGGCCAGGAAAGCTATCTCCAGGACGATAATAAAAAACCGGCCGTTAAAGAGATCGTTAAAAAGCGTAACTTCTGGGCGTTGGCGATTACCCGTTTTCTGGCTGACCCGGCATGGGGAACGCTGAGTTTCTGGATGCCGCTGTATCTGATTAACGTGATGCATCTGCCGTTAAAAGAGATCGCCATGTTTGCCTGGCTGCCATTCCTGGCGGCGGACTTTGGCTGCGTTGCAGGCGGTTTCCTGGCGAAGTTCTTCATGGAAAAGATGCACATGACCACGATCAATGCGCGTCGTTGTAGCTTTACCATCGGCGCTGTTTTGATGATTTCGATCGGTTTTGTCAGCATTACGACTAACCCGTATGTCGCCATTGCATTGATGAGTATTGGCGGTTTTGCGCACCAGACGCTGTCTACCGTCGTGATTACCATGAGCGCTGACCTGTTCAAGAAAAATGAGGTCGCGACGGTTGCCGGTCTGGCAGGATCTGCGGCATGGATGGGACAGTTAAGCTTCAACCTGTTTATGGGGGCATTGGTCGCTATTATCGGTTACGGCCCGTTCTTCATTGCACTCAGTCTGTTCGATATTATCGGCGCCATCATCCTGTGGGTACTGATTAAAGATCCAGAAAAGCACCACCCGCCAATGACGGAACAGCCGCTGGCGTCTCACCGCTAAAGCTGTCTCGGTTTCACTAGCCTGATAAGCGAAGCGCTACCGGGTTCTAACGGCCACCTTCGGGTGGCCGTCTTCATTACCCTTATCGGTAAAAATACGCGTTGGTTTTATACCAGCGCGTTATCATTTAGTTTGCCTGATTATTTTCAGATGCTGAAAATAATATTGTGGTAAGGGTTATTGTTTTTCGCCTGGATTTTTATCGACTCTCTGTCTCGCTGCGATCATCGATAAAGTCCCCTTTATGTAAATAAAGGTTCAATGCTTCTACTCTTTTCTCCATATATTTTGCGCAGCTTCACAAAAAATAACCTGATGTTGTAATGCCCACTCCCTAACATTCTCCATGCGCTATACGTTAATTTAAGTTTAAATTTCATGCCGGGGATATCACGATGTCACGTAATTTTACTGTTTCAGCCTGTCAGTATATTGTTACTGAAATAAACACTTTTGAAGATTTCATAACAAAGGTAAGGATACTTCTTAATAAAAGTCAGGGAGCTGATGTCGTTATCTTCCCGGAGCTATTTACCATTGAGTTATTTACATTATTGAAAAAATGGCAAGAAAGACCCATTTCACACCTAACTTTAATTGATCAGTTTACGGATGCCTATAAGCAGCTTTTTCAACAGGAAGCGAAAGAAAGAGGACAGTTCATTATTGCTGGCTCTCATCTGGAGCAGACTGGAGCAGATCGCTATGAGAATGTTGCGCATATATGGGGACCCGATGGCGAACATTATGCTCACAGTAAGACGCATATCTTCCCGGCTGAACGGGGTTGGTATACTCAGGAAGGCGATAAAATGGCTGTTTTTCAACTGCCATTTGCTAAGGTGGGTTTTAATATTTGTTATGAAGCAGAAATACCGGAGTGTGCTGCGACGCTGGCGGAACAGGGTGCGGAGTTAATTTTAACGCCTTCCGCTACGTTTACTGAACAGGGATTTTGGCGAGTCAGGCATTGTTGCCACGCACGTTGTATTGAAAATCAAATTTATCTTGTTCACTGTTGCCTGGGCGGAAACCCGGGCGGGCCACTGCCAGGCTGCTGGGCCCGAAGTTCAATTTTAAGCCCCTGTGATGTCGTGTGGAAAAATCCACAAGGTATTATCGCAGAGGCGCACGTCAATCAAGAGGATGTCATTTCAGGAGAAATTAACCTCGATGTTCTATATGAAAATAGACTTGGGGGGGCAGCAACAACGTTCAAGGACAGACGCAGAAAAGCAGGCATATATAATATCTGGCCATCACACATTAAATAACAGAATGTGTCCCTTCTATGTATTAGCTGGAGGTCGTTATGGGATATTTAAAATTACCTGAGGGTA
Organism: Salmonella sp. 32070601201500089SM; assembly: GCF_017573605.1. Lineage (NCBI taxonomy): Bacteria > Pseudomonadati > Pseudomonadota > Gammaproteobacteria > Enterobacterales > Enterobacteriaceae > Salmonella > Salmonella sp. 32070601201500089SM. Next base: position 26,537 of record NZ_JAGETK010000006.1, on the reverse strand, counting down.
AAAGGATTGCGGTCAATCTTGGTGTTGATGTAGATGCTCAGTCTTTATGGCTGGGCGGATTTAATCGACCGTCGCCATCCTTTATGTCACGAGGAGAGTTTGGTGCTCAAGTTGGCGTACCAAGGCTTCTGAAATTGTTCAAAGAAAATAATATCAAAACCACCTTTTTTATTCCCGGACACACTGTAGACACCTTCCCGGAAATCATTAAAGCAATTTTTGATGCCGGGCATGAAATCGCTCACCATGGCTACTATCATGAAAATCCGACGCTGGTGAATCGTGATACAGAACGCCGACTTATGGATCTGGCGTTCGCCTGTTATAAAAGACATTTCGGCATACGCCCTGTGGGATACCGTTCTCCCTATTGGGATTATAGCGAGAATACGCTGGATCTTCTGGAGGAAGCCGGTTTTCTCTATGACAGTAGCCTGATGGCGAGAGATCTTGTGCCTTACCATCCTCAACGTTGGCAGGTGAATTGGGAGACGGGAAATATCGCAGGCCCGGCCAGCGCGATTCTGGAAATTCCTGTTAGCTGGTATCTGGATGATTTTCCCGCACTGGCGTATACCGGTAACCAGGAGGGGATGAGCGATACTGACGGTGTTCTGCGACGCTGGAAGGATATTTTTACCTATGCTTATCACCATCAGGAAAACGGTTTATATGCGATGGCTCTTCATCCGCAGATAATCGGTCATGGGCATCATATGATGATGTTGTCACGTTTGATTGAACATATTAAAGGGCATGATGGCGTATGGTTTGCAACCTGTGAAGAGATAGCCAGTGTCTGGGTGGATGACGAAGAGGATCGACAAAAAATGCTCCGTCCTGATGTTCGTGGCGTAGCGCCGGTTCCGGATGATTATGGCTGGCCAGGCAAATGATATCACCTCATGACAATGTTAATATCAGTCGGGTAACGGATTACCCGGGCAGAAGTTACCTGTTTGCCCGCTCGTTAATGCATATTGTCCATCAGAAAGGGAGACTATCCCGGGACGTATAAAATCTTTTTTATTTCGGTCAAAACGTTAATCAACGAGAATAGTTTTTTTTTGATTTAAATCATTTTTTAGTGTTCACAGGATAATAAGCAAATAACATTTATAATGTGAGTATTAAGAAAAATAAAATTTCCATAGTGATTAATTTTTATTTAACGCTTTGATTTTTAATGTTTTTGTGTGTGTTAATTGATGTAAATCAATTTGGGTTTTTTTATTAAATAAGTAAAAATTAAGTTGATATTTGCTTTTTGATGTGTTTTTTATATATAGCTGATTATTATTCTGAAATGTCAATTTTTGAATAACGACGCTGTGATACCGGCACCAGGGATACTTTGCGATAAAAGGGATTGAATATGGCAGAGAGCGTTCAGTATAACCTCAATTGTATTTGGCCACAGCGGGCCAAAACCCTCTATTGCTTTGCAACCAGCGGAATAACGTTCATCAGACGTGGGTAAACGTCGGCAAAATCCCTGCAAACCTGGCGCTTTTCACGCTGTTTTTTTTGGTCGTTGCGCTTTTAATAAGAGTCACAAGCGCTGGCCGCCGGTATTCGTCTGGCTGCTGAACTGCCACCTGATCAACAAGGAGATAAATCATGGATGCGATTTTTTTAAAGCTCGACAATATCAAAGGCGAAAGCCAGGTTGAAGGCTTTGAAGATCAGATAGAGATCATGTCTTATAGCCACAATGTGGCAATGCAGGTAAATAACGATGTTAGCCTCACTGAGCGGACTTCCGGGCGCGCGCATGTTGGTGAAATGTCGCTCACCAAATTTGTCGACCTCGCCACGCCTGTGCTCAATGAGTACTGCTGTAGCGGGAGGCTAATTAGAACCGCGGTGCTGACGTTGTGCCGCAATGACGACGGCAAAATGCGGTCGCTTATCGTTTATACCCTGACAAACGTGCTGATATCACAACTCAGTGTTAGCGGCGGCGCCGGCGGTAAGCCGGTGGAAACGATGTCGCTGAACTTCACGAAAATCGAATGGCAAATCACTGCCGAGAAATCAGACGGCGCTCAGCAGGAGTCCAGAACGTCAGTATGGGATCTGGCGATGGACCAGATAGGGAAATGATGATGACGCCAACCATTCCGGTCGCGCTATTCGACAGGCTCTTGGTTGAGGGGATAAGCCCACATGAATTGGTACGACGCAAGTTAATGTGTTTATTCAACTCTTGCGCCGTGCCAGGTGGCGAGACATTACCGCCGCTGCTCACTCGGGGTATGCCGGAATGGCACGAGGTGAATGTGGGCGACAAACGGGTTCTCAACTGGTTTTGCCGTGAGCTTCGCGCTGCTATTTTACGTTATGAACCGAGCATCAACATGCTGAAAGTCAGTGTAAAAGATGCCCATCATCAGACGCTGGCGTTGTCTTTGGAAGCGATGTTACAGGATGAGTCTGAACCGTTAAGGCTGGAGATAGCCTACTCTAATGGTAGATGGCGCTAGTAATGCAGGAAGGAACGCCGGGCCTGGCGTTTAACATTATCCCAAAAGCAAAAAAACGCAGCGAGCGAACCTGATAATCAGGCAGACAGTCCACCTTTCGGTATGGTTGATCTGCCTGCATCATTTTCAGGATGGTTAATAACGGACCATGACAGATTTAAGTTCGGTATAGTCATCAATAAACGCGCTGCCAAATTCACGACCACTACCCGATCCTTTCATCCCTCCAAAGGGTACCGCGGGATCGAGGAAGGTATGCATATTGACCCACACCATGCCAGCATCAATATCTTCAGCGTAGCGTAATGCCTTAGACATATTTTCCGACCACACACTTGCAGCAAGGCCGAATGGCGAAGCGTTGATATGCGAAAGCGCCTCTTTTTCATTCTGATAACCGATAAAGCTACAGACAGGGCCAAAGGTCTCCTCGTGCATCAGCGTACTGTTTTTACTACGCACTTTTACCGCTGTCGGCTGTAAAAAGAACCCTCCGCCGGGTAAAGTTTCACCGCCATAAACAATGGTATCCCCTTCTTCCCGTGCACGTTGAATCAGACGCAGCACTTTTTCAAGCTGAACCTGATTCGCCAGCGGGCCCATCACCGTTTTTTCATCTAAAGGCGAGCCGGGCACGATCTCCGATAACCGTTGTCTGAGGAGCGTCATGACCGTATCCAGTTTTTCCTGGGGCAGATAAAAACGCTCTGCGGCAGCACAAATCTGTCCTTGATTCAGATAACCGGCTTCAAGAATACCGTTGACCATGGCTTGTGCCGTGAGATCATTGAGAAACAGCGCCGCATTTTTCCCTCCCAGTTCGAGGGTAACGCGTTTTCCTGACGACGTTGCCGAACGCCGGACTTTCTCACCTGTCGCGACTGACCCGGTGAAACTCACTTTGGCGCAATCTGGATGCGCGATCAGCTGTTGCGCTATCTCACCGCCAGCACCGTTTACCACGTTAATTACGCCATCAGGGAAACCAGCCTCTTTAGCCAGTTCAGCGACTCGCAGCAGTGTCAGCGGGGTATATTCACTTGGTTTAATGACGATGGTGCAGCCACATACCAGCGCTGCGGCCAGCTTCCAGATAGCAATCATAATTGAGAAATTCCACGGCACAATACCGACGACCACCCCAATGGGTTGGCGTTGGGTAAACGCGGTGTATCTCTCTTCTCCCATTGATGGCAGGGAGACATTCAGCGTTTCACCGGTTATTTTTCCTGCCCAACCGGCAAAGTAACGCAGGAAGGCCACTGACTGATCGAGTTCAAGACCGCGCGACAGCATAATCGTTTTACCTGAACAGACGCTTTCCAGTTGAGCTAACTCTTCACGATGAGCGGCAAGAGTATCAGCCAGTTTCAGCAGTAATGCGCCGCGTTGTAACGTTGGCATTTTACGCCAGACATCAAACGCCCGTCTGGCGCTCTGCATGGCCTCTTCTGCCTGCGCAGGGGTTGCCGACACAACGTCGGCGATGATTTTGCCGGTGGCTGGGTTAGTGACCGAGAAGTTCGTGCCGTTTCCGGCCTGACGTTCACCTGCAATAAATTGTCCGTGTCGTTGGCGTAAAAAAGTCGTTACTTCGGCAAGTAATGTCACGTCGCTCATCAGAAGTGCCTGTAGGTCAGGAATGTACGTTTTTCCATCTCAACATACTTGCCTGGAACTGAATATCGTTCCAAAGAACGTCATTCTTCCGGACGATATTTTGTAAAACGTTACCGTGCTGTGATAGCGGTCTTAGTCAAGCGTGATGACAAGGTAACGCGATGAATACAAAAATCGATGCGTTGAATTACTACGGCGCGACGAAAAAATACCCGTTGCATTTTCCTGCTCTGCAAGAGGATATTGATGCCGATGTGGTGATCATTGGCGGTGGCTTTTCAGGCATCAATACCGCGCTGGAACTGGCGGAGCAGGGGATCACTAATGTTGTCGTTCTGGAAGCCCGCCATCTTGGGTATGGCGGCACCGGGCGAAACGGCGGTCAGGTGATGGCCGGTATAGGTCACGACATCGAAGCCGTTAAAAAATATGTAGGCGCAGCGGGAATGGAGACGCTGTTTAAAATCTCGAACCTCGGCGCAGGCATTATTCGGGAGCGAATTCGTAAATACCATATTGATGCTGATTTTGTCCCCGGATATGGTTATCTGGCCTACAACCAGCGGCAGTTAAAAACGCTGCAACAATGGGAAAAAGAATTCAAAGCCGCTACGCCGGAAGACGATATTGAACTCTATACCGGTAAAGACGTGCAGCAGGTTATCGGTTCCGACGTCTACTGCGGTGTTCTCAAGCATATGGGGGGAGGGCATGTCCACTCGCTGAATTTATTGCTGGGCTCCGCTCAGGCTGCGAATTCGCTGGGGGTGAAGATATTCGAATATTCACCTGTGGTTGAGGTCAGTTACGGTAAAACTGTGCGGGTACGTACTGCGATGGGCAGCGTAAAAGCAGCCAAATTGCTGTGGGCCTGTGATAGTTTTCTCAATAATCTGGAACCAGAAATTTATAAGAAAACGCTGGTTACTTATTCTTATCAGGTCTCTACAGAACCTCTCTCCAGCGAGCTTGTTGAGCGGATCAGTCCCTTGCGCGGGGCTTTTAGCGATATCCGCCCGGTGATAAATTACTACCGTCTCACAAAAGAAAACCGTCTGCTGTTTGGCAGCGCCACAAGGTTTCTTGAATATACCCCGCACGATTTTGCTGCCTGGAACCGCACTCTGTTGACGGAGGTCTTCCCTTATTTGAAAGACGTTAAAATCGATTTTGCCTGGGGCGGACCGATGGCCTGTAGCGCGAATCTGTTTCCGCAGATTGGCACGCTTCGTGAACACAATAATGTTTTTTATGTTCAGGGTTATTCCGGATTTGGCGTCACGCCTTCCCATATTGTATGCAAAATCCTGGCCGAAGGAATAAATGGCGGTTCCGAGCGGTATCGTCTGATGAGTAGCATTCCCCACGCGACAATTTATGGTCGCGACAGTCTACGTCTATTGCTGGTCAGTGCGGGAAAACTGATACATCAAACAGCCGGTTTCTGGAAAGGCCGGAATTAACCAGGAGAACATTAATGCACGCTTTTAAACTCAATCAACCTGTTCCTGAATTACAGCCAATCGGGAGTGTCAGCCTGTTGGGGGCGTTGCCAACAGAAGGCGATCCCCAGGTCGCCGTTGCGATGATTTACGGTAAACCTGAGGACGTATTTACCTGTGGACTGTTTTCATCGACCCGCGGCGGTTTCACGATGATTTATCCCTTTACCGAGCACGCAACCGTGCTGGAAGGGGAAGTGGAACTAACTGTCGCGGGTCAGGAACCGATACGTTTTTCACCGGGCGATAGTTGGTTTGTTGAACAGGGAACCGAAGTGGCATGGAAAGTTTTAACGCCCCGTTTTGTAAAACATTATCTGGCAAACGTTGAAAGCCATAAACAGGGTTGAATCCTTTAATTGTTCGTCAGTAGCGTTGGCATCACTGGGGAGAATAACGCGCTCCCCACTTGCTATTAGCGCATGCGGGGACGGCGTCACAACGTTATTTACCGTTATCCCTCTTCAGGACGATACCTGTTAGATACGGTGCCTGCCATAAATAAGCGTTATTCCGGAGCGGTAATTTATTGTTGTAATAATAGTGAAGAGGTTGACCATGTTTAAAAACAGACTTGCCAGCCATCTTGAACGTGGCGTTATTGGTTTCCCCACGACGCTTGCCAGCTCCGTCGGGCTGATTATGGCAAGCCCGGTGATCCTGACCGTGACCAGTGGTTTTGGCTCAGGGGGAGATACCTTTGCCCTTGCGGTATTACTGGCATTTATTATGATGCAAGCGCAGATTACCACCTTTGCCGAAGCGGCAACGCTTATTCCCACGACTGGCTCCGTCTACGACTATATCTCCTGCGGAATGGGGCGTTTTTTCGCTATCACCGGTGCGCTTTGCGCTTACCTGATCGTACACATTTTTGCCGGCACGGCAGAAACGATTCTCGCTGGCGTCATGGCGCTGGTGAACTTTGAGTCTGTTAGCGAACACGTGGCCATGCAGCACAATACCTGGATGGTTGGTGTCGGCATGGTAGTGGTTTTCGGGATACTGAATGCCATTGGTGTTGAAGTATTTGGCAAGGTGGAGGTATTTCTTACTTTCGGTATGTGGACTACCCTGACCATCTTCGGTTTATGCGGGATCCTGTTATCCCCGGTCACTCATCATTCCGGGTGGTTTGGCGCACCGCTTGATGTCAGTAATCTTTCTGGTCTGTTTGGTTATATAGGCATGGCGATGTTTATGTTCGTCGGTTGTGAACTGGTCACGCCAATGGCGCCGGAAATTAAAAAAGCGCATCGTACGATTCCCAGAGCGATGGCGCTTGGCCTTTTAGCGGTGGCAGGTTGTATGTTCCTCTATGGCGCTGCGATTAACCGGCAGGTAAATAATGTGGTGGTCGATGCGGCAAACCATATCTTTTTACTGGATACGCCGATGGCTATTCCCGCCTTTGCCAATCGTGTCATGGGACATGTCGGGCAATACTGGCTGGGCGTGGGGTTGTTGTTAGCGGGATGTGCGACGATTAATACGCTAATGGCGGCAGTACCGCGTATTATATACGGCATGGCGCTGGACGGCGCTTTGCCGCGGTTTCTGACCTGGTTGCACCCCCGCTTTAAAACACCGGTCATCGCCATCGCATTCGGTGTTGCGATTCCCTGTTTACATGCCTGGTATCTGAACGGTGATATCGACCACATTGTTCCGCTGATCCTCGCTGCGGTCTGCGCCTGGGGAGTAGCTTATCTGCTGGTAACGTTATCGGTCGTTATCTTACGTATTCGGCGCCCCGATTTGCCCCGCGCTTACCGGGCCCCCTGGTTTCCCTTACCTCAGATTATTTCGAGCGTGGGTATTATTATCGCCATTATTAATATCGCGCCTCCAGGAATGAACAGTCGGGATGTACTTATACCATTCGGTATTATGCTTGGATTGACTGCCGCCTATGCCTTATTCTGGACATTATGTGTGCAACGGGTTAATCCTTTCCTCCCGCTTCCGGTAGAAGAGGTCGTGGAACGGGCTATGGGCAATTATGAAAAGCGAAACAATGAAGAGATGACGCCAGATGTCCTCCGTCCCCTGGTTTAAGAACGCATTAATGAATATGGTGTTACGTGATTTGAGCGGCTGGCGTTGTGAAAAATTGACCGAACATAGCGCCGTGCTGCATCTGAATGCATTTACCCAGGTTATCTGCCATGTTCAGCAAAAACGGTTATTCATGGCCAGTATTCACAGTTGTGAATTCAGGGTGAAAGGCACAATCAATTATCCTTTGCAGGGCAAAATTCGCGTTCATCAGCCCGGATGGCTGAAACGTTATCCCGTCATTTTTACTGGCAGCAAAAGTACCGCCGGGCTGATTAACTATCTTAATTGTTTCCCCAATTTACAACAGGCACTGAGTGAACTGGATTATCGTCGGTTTACGCTGGTTTTACATCATAAGGAATGGTATTGCAGCATTGAGCTATGGGCTGCTAGCGAAGTGGTTTGTAAAATGCCGCCGCTGCGCCGTTATCTGCGGCTTGAGCGGCACCAGCGTGTTCTTCTGCTTAGTGTGATAAATATGATCAATCAGGCCATGAATCAATGGCTGCAACAGGATACCGACGCCAGATAATATGACATTTTATTGAGGCATCAGATCAGAGAGTGGTATTAATTCAGGCATATATGATACATGGGGAAAAGACCCGCAATTGACGCGGGTTAAAAAGAACGCTTTCACATATTCAGTGAATGTTGTACCGAGGACATTCTGGTTCGGGAAACCAGTTCCGTGCGATTTATCACTTCTGTTTTAGCAAAAATATTACGTAAATGCGTTTTCACTGTTGAGAGAGAAATATTCAACTGACGGGCAATCAATTTGTTGCTGGCCCCTTCGCAGACCATTCCCACAATTTCACGCTCTTTGGCGGTCAATATTGACGCCAGATCGTTGTCTTCCTGAAGAGAATCATGAATTGCCAGTCCCAGTAATGGTTGTACTGCCTGGGCTCGCAAACGCTCTTCGCTGGAAAAAGGTATATCGCGCATTAATGAAATGCCCGCGATAATACGATGGCCCCGACGAATAAAGATCTCAATCATGTCGCACACATGATTAGGTAGCATAAATTCATGATAATAATGGCGATGACGAGCACAGATGCCGGGCGTCATCGTCGCTACTGTAATAACCTGTTGGCCGAACCGGGAAGGCGATAGCGGGTCTAATGGTTGAAAATGCTCCAGATATTGTTGGTGTGTGCTATTAGAAATGTTATGTAAAACATAGGCTTCTGGCTTTAAATAAGCATTAACACGATAAAAAACCGCCGACGACAGAGGAATGAGTTGCGCAATGCTCTGTAAGCAATGGAGAGTGATCCCGTCATTATGGCCAGTAGTTGATAAGGCTGACATGTTATCTCCTTCCATCCGGATGAGCGCGTCGGGGCGCAGTAAAATAGTGGTATGTTGAAACATACAATTTACATTCGGTTAACACAATCATTCACATGTTAATAATGTGACGTATGTTGCGGTATTTTTTATAATATATTGAAAATAAATGATTTTAATTTAAATCCTGTCTGGTTTTCTAAAAAATAATTTAAAATTATTAATATGATTTTTTTCTGTCGCGGTTGACTCATCTCCTGAAAATGCCGTGAGTTCTCGTCCTTCAGGACGATATTCTTTTGAGACGACTGTTCTATGATTTTCTGTAATAGCGCAGGTTAACAGAGACTTAATTTCTGGCTCAGACAGGATTTGCTAAATAACGTTTCAATAGCGTCATGCGCTATGCAGAAAACCGGCGTATCAATAGATACAGCCTGCTCTCGGCATTCTGCCCGCAGCGCCAGACGAACGCTATTGCGAAATGTGAGTCATGTCTCCGCATCAGAAATGATAACTACAGGACAGAATAATGTTGAATCTCAACACATTACGGCAACAACAAATCCCCGTAATGACGGAATATCGCGCGCAGATACCCTTTCATATTCTGGCAAAACCCATAGGCCCTGCATGTAATCTGGCCTGCCGCTATTGTTATTACCCACAGGGCGAAACGCCCGTAGAAAAAATGAATGAATCAACGCTGGAGGTTTTTATTTGTCGCTATATTGCGGCGCAACCTGCCAGTGCGCGTGAAATTAATTTTGTCTGGCAAGGCGGTGAACCGCTTTTAGCCGGAATCGGTTTTTATAAAAAGGTAATAGCGCTTCAACAACGATATGCGCCTGACGGCGTGACGATCAGTAATAGTCTGCAAACGAATGCGACGTTGTTAAACGATGCCTGGTGCCGTCTGTTTCGCGACAATAATTTTACTATTGGCATCAGTCTTGAGGGCAGTGAAGACTTGCAAAATCATCATCGTCCGGGCAAACGCGGCGAGGCCAGCTATCCGGCGGTGTTGCGGGGAATCACATTGTTACAACACTATCGAGTCGATTTTAATGTACTGATTGTCGTGCATGATGACATGGCTCGCCATGCGGCAGCCATCTACGATCATGTTGTTAGCCTTGGCGCTCGTTATCTGCAATTTCAGCCACTGATGGACGAAGGCAACGCCCTACAGCAACGTTACCAATTGAGTGCGGATAACTGGGGACGTTTCATGATTGATATCTGGCGTCAATGGCGCAAACGCGGTGATATGGGACGGGTTTTTGTGATCAACATTGAACAGGCATGGGCACAATATTTTACGCATATCAGCGCCACCTGTGTCCATTCCGCCCGCTGCGGCACGAATCTGGTCATGGAGCCGGACGGCAAACTCTATGCCTGCGATCATCTGATTAATAGCCAGCATTACCTGGGACAGCTTTCTAATAATACGTTAGCGCCAGCCGTAGATTCCGCAACCCGGCTTCCCTTTGGTATTAAGAAAAGCCAGCGCCGGGAGTGTCAACGGTGTTCTGTGAAAATAGTCTGCCAGGGAGGCTGCCCCGCACATATCAACAGTGCCGGCTACAACCGACTTTGTAGCGGCTATTACTCTTTTTTCACGGAGATTCTGGCTCCGCTACGCGCCTGGCCCCGGAATCTGAATGGACTGAAGGCCTGGCGTGCTGACGTTATGGGCAGATTTTCGGGCTGATGGTCCCTCTTGCCGCATTTGCCTGCCGCTCTTGTACAACATCCGTAGTCTGAAATGGAGAATAAGCCGTGAAAAAACAAGTAACACTTGCCACACTCAGCATTATCTTCTCCGGTACGGCACACAGTACGCAAAACGAACGTCCTGATATTATCGTGATTATCGCTGATGATATGGGATATTCTGATATCACTCCCTTCGGTGGGGAAATCCCAACGCCTAATTTGCAGGCGATGGCTGAGAACGGCGTGCGGATGAGTCAATATTACACGTCTCCCATGTCTGCTCCCGCCCGTGCGATGCTATTAACCGGGAACACCAGTCAGCAAGCGGGTATAGGCGGTATGTGGTGGTATGAAAATACCATAGGTAAGGAAGGCTATGAATTGCGCCTGACTGATCGGGTGACGACCATGGCTGAACGCTTTAAAGATGCTGGTTACAATACGCTGATGGCGGGTAAATGGCATCTTGGTTTTACGCCAGGCTCGACGCCAAAAGATCGGGGCTTTCGTCATTCTTTCGCCTTGATGGGGGGAGGCGCCAGTCACTTTGATGATGCCGTGCCGCTGGGAACCGTGGAGATATTTCATACCTATTATACCCGTGACAATCAGCGCATTTCACTGCCCTCCAGTTTTTACTCCAGCGAAGCCTATGCCAGCCAGATTAATCGCTGGATCAGCGAGACGCCACGGGAACAACCTATCTTCGTGTGGTTGGCCTTTACTGCGCCACATGATCCTCTGCAGGCGCCGGATGAATGGATTAGTCGTTTTAAAAGTCAGTATGAACAGGGCTATGCAGACGTCTATCGTCAGCGTATTGCTCGTTTGAAGAAACTGGGTTTCCTGCGTGATGACATACCTCTGCCAGGACTGGAACTTGATAAAGAATGGCAGGCGATGACCCCGGAACAGCAGAAATATACGGCGAAGGTGATGCAGGTTTACGCTGCTATGATCGCCAATATGGATGCACAGATCGGCACCGTTATTGAGACGTTAAAAAAGACCGGGCGCGATAAAAACACGATTCTGGTCTTCTTAAGTGATAATGGTGTGAATCCGGCGGAGGGCTTTCACTATGAATCTGAACCGGATTTTTGGAAGCAATTCGATAATCGTTACGAAAATATTGGTCGTAAAAATTCATTTATCTCTTATGGCCCCCACTGGGCTGATGTCAGCAATGCGCCTTATGGTCGCTATCACAAAACGACCAGCGGTCAGGGGGGAATTAATACCAGTTTTATGATTTCCGGTCCTGGTATCATCCATCATGGCGCCATAGATAACGCCACGATGGCGGCGTATGATGTTGCGCCCACGCTCTATGAATTTGCAGGTATTGATGCCAGTAAATCATTATCTGAAAGACCGACACTGCCAATGATCGGCGTGAGTTTTAAACGCTATCTGACCGGTGAAAGTCTGCACGCGCCTCGCACACAATATGGTGTTGAACTCCATAATCAGGCGGCCTGGATAGATGGGGAATGGAAATTGCGTCGTCTTGTCACAGTATTCCCACAGGCGGGTAATGCTCCATGGGAATTATTCAACCTGCAACGTGACCCCCTGGAAACGCATAATCTCGCAGCAGATTATGTGGATAAAGTGAAAATACTGAGCAGTGCATATGAGGCATTTGCAAAACAGACAATGGTGCTTTATGCCAAAGGCAAGCTTATCGATTATGTGGGTATCGACAGTAAAACCGGGCGTTATCTGGCTGTCGATCCACAGACATTGCAGCCAGTTCCTGCTCCGTTAGCGATTCCTTTAGACACAAAATCGGACCAATAATTATTGGTTACGTTTCAAATGATTATTCAACGCTCACATAACCGCATTCAGCCAGTGACTTTCAGGATGAAGTTTCTCAGCGTTGGCGATGTATCGCCGCGCCGGTATGCCAGAGCCAGCTTTGCGACGGGCATCTGGTCTGCAACGGGGCGGTATACTACTCCCTTGACATTAACCTGTCTCATTGAATCTGGAACCATCGACACGCCCATCTCTGCCGACACAAGGTTAATGACTGACGAAATTTGCGGCACGAGTTGACCAATTTTCGGTTCAAAGCCCGCTTTACCGCAGGCCTTGATCACTGCGTCATAAAGCGACAGGCCGATTTCACGTGGGAAGAGTAAAAAAAACTCATCTTTGAGAATCGAGAGTGCAATCTGTTTACACGCCGCAGCAGGATGCGTTTCTGCCAGCACAATAACCATTGGCTCTTCAGACAGTAACCTGAGCTGGAACCGTTCATTGCCTGTAAAACCGGGTCTCAGAAAGGCAACATCCAGCGATCCTTCATTCAATTCATCAGCCAGTTGGGTTGTATTTCCTTCCTCAAGCTGCAAACGAACGTCAGGATAAGCCCGCTTGAAAGTACGGATTGCGCCGGGCACCACACTGTTAAATGCCGCAGAGGCAGTAAAACCCACCCTTAACACGCCCGACTCCCCCCTGGCGACACGCTGCGCCGCCAGCACGGCTCTTGTCGCGGTAGCAGGCATCCCTTTAACAACATCATAAAATGCTTTTCCAGCCTCGGTTAATTCCGCGCCATGAGGCACTCTCCGGAATAGCTGCGCTCCCAGCTCTCTTTCCAGATCCTTAATCTGTTGGCTTAGCGGCGGCTGACCTATGCCTAATTTTGTCGCAGCCCGCGTGAAATGCCGCTCTTCAGCGACGGCGAGAAAATAGCGAATATGGCGCAGTTCCATCCTCATCTCCAAAAGCAATTAAGAATGGCACCATCATATATTGGAAGAATGAAACCAGCGAGCGCATAGTGAGGTTAACAGGAGGTGCTATATGCCCGATATTTCTCATACACCGACACGTAGCTGGCTTTTTACCCCAGCAATTCGACCAGAACGTTTCATAAAAGCAGTTGAAAGTGCGGCGGACATTTCTATTATCGATCTTGAAGACTCCGTCACCCCGAATGACAAGGCGCAGGCCCGGAAAATTGCGATGCAGTTCCTTTCATCCCGACCAAACTCATCGCTGAAAATAGCATTAAGAATTAATGGAATGAATACTCATGCTGGCATTGAAGACCTGCATATGTTACTGGAATGCCGTTTTTTTCCTGATTACATTATTCTTCCAAAAACAGAGTCAGCCGCGCACCTGCAAATCGTGGATAGTCTTATCATGATGGCTGGTTCTGATACTCGCCTTATTGGCATTATTGAGTCAGTTGTTGGGCTTAATGCCGTAGAGTCTATTGCGGACGCCACCCCCAGACTCTGCGGGTTGATGTTTGGCGCCGCAGATATGGCGGCTGACATTGGCGCCACACCCGCCTGGGAGCCTCTTGCGCTGGCGCGGGCCAGAATAGTGGCTGCCTGCGCTATGAAAGGGCTTCTTGCAATAGATGCTCCCTTCTTTGATATAGGCGATTTTTCAGGTCTGAAAGAGGAAACGCTGCAGGCGCTCAGTTTTGGTTTTTCTGCAAAATCGGCTATTCACCCCGCTCAGATTAGTGTAATCAACGCCGCATTTACTCCTACAACGGCAGAAATTAATCATGCTCGTGCAGTACTGACAGAGAATGCCAAAGGCGTCGGGATCGTTAGCGGCATGATGATAGATGCAGCCGTTGCCCGTCAGGCCCGGAGATTACTCGCCCGGGCAGGGATCTTTTCCTGATTTTATTAACAGAGGAATTGATTATGAACACGTTATTACCCGCTTATAAAACCATTAGCGAGGGGCGCTACCGAGAAATTTCGGGTCTTTACTGGGAGGATTTTCATCCCGGTGATGTTTTTGAACATCGTCCCGGCCGGACGGTTCTGGACGCCGATAATGTGTGGTTTACCCTGCTCACTCTCAATGTGCAGCCGGTCCATTTCGATGCGGCTTACGCCAGCAAAACGGAATGGAAAAAGTTACTGGTTGATTCAACGTTCACTCTGGCGCTTTTAACCGGTATGAGCGTGCGTACTGTCAGCGCCAAGGTCGTGGCCAATCTTGGCTGGGATAAGGTACAAGCCGTCCATCCGGTTTTCGCAGGGGATACACTTTATGCTGAAAGCACTGTACTCAGCAAACGCCTGTCAAATAGTCGCCCGGGACAAGGCATCGTTACCGTTCGGACATGTGGTATTAACCAGAATGGTGTAGAGGTCATGCGCTTCGAACGAACAATGTTAGTTTATTGCTGTGGATGTTCGCCTGAAGAAGACGCCGCTTATTGAGAAATCGCCCTGAGGTTTAGAGTCATGATGAATGTTAATGCAGTGTATGCCGAAAAATGCGTGACGCCTGACGAGGCGGTTACTTTAATTACCTCCGGCAGTCACCTCTCTATGGGAATGTTTGCAGCAGAGCCTCCAGCTTTGCTGAATGCGCTGGCAAAGCGAGCGAAAAGGGGAGAAATCAACGATCTGCGGGTTTACTGTTATGAAACAGCCAGCATTGCCGGGAACACTATTTTCCGTTATGAGCTAAGTGACTATATTCATCTCTACAGTATGTTTATTACCGGTATTGAACGGGCTTTAATACGTCAGGGGATTGAGAGTTCCGGGCGAAAAATAGTTAACTATGTACCTTCAAATTTTCATCAGGCGACGCGATTACTGGCTGATGATATTGGTATTGATACCTTTATTCACACCGTGTCCCCTATGGATAAGTATGGCTATTTTAATTTTGGAACTGGAAACGATTATTCCACCCGGATTGCGAGGACAGCTAAAAAGCTTATTGTCGAAGTTAACAAATATATGCCGCGCGTTCATGGAGAAGGTGCTGCAATCCATATTTCAGAAATTGACGCCATTGTTGAAAACCATGTCCCTTTAATTGAACTACCAATGCGTACTGCCGTAGCCGAAGATATTGCTATCAGTCAGATTATCGCCTCTCTTGTTCCAGATGGCGCTTGTCTCCAGATGGGGGTCGGCGCATTACCGGAGCTCATCTGTAATGCGCTCAAGGAACATAATGATCTGGGGGTCCATACAGAGGCGCTGAATCCGGGGTTGGTAAGTTTGATTCAACAAGGCGTCGTTACCAACCAGCGTAAAAATATCGACCGGGGAATGTCTGTATTTACTTTTGCTATGGGACAAAAGGATATGTATGACTATCTCAACGACAACCCCTCTTTTTTTAGTCGGCCTGTCGATTATGTTAACGATCCGGGGATCATTGCGCAAAATGAGAATGTTGTCTCCATTAACGCTACCTTACAAATCGATCTCACTGGTGCCTGTAACTCTGAACATTTGCTTGGACACCAGTACAGCGCTTCAGGAGGGCAATTGGATTTTGTCAGAGGCGCATATGCATCTAAAGGAGGTCGTTCCATTATTACGACCCGCTCAACGGCCGCGAATGATACGATTTCTCGTATTGTTCCCCGCCTTGAGGGGCCTGTAACAACCCCACGAACGGATACGCACTGGATAGTCACTGAATTTGGCTCCGTGAACCTGAAGGGGCTCTCTTCAACCGAGCGTGCGCTCAGCATCATTGAATTGGCACATCCCAATTTTCGGCAGCAACTTAGAGTAGATGCAAAAAAAATGCATCTGATTTAAAAGTAGGTTAATGCTATTTTTTAATGTAGCATCCCCAAAATATAAACATCATGAGTCTATTCAAATGATAATTGACAGAATTGATCACCTTGTATTAACGGTATCTGATATATCAACCACAATAAGATTCTACGAAGAGGTACTTGGTTTTTCTGCGGTAACATTTAAACAAAACAGAAAAGCGTTAATATTTGGAGCGCAAAAAATTAACCTCCATCAGCAAGAAATGGAGTTCGAACCAAAAGCGAGTAGACCAACGCCGGGATCTGCCGATTTATGTTTTATTACATCGACACCGATAAATGATGTTGTGTCTGAGATCTTACAGGCAGGCATTCCCATTGTTGAAGGCCCGGTTGAGAGAACTGGAGCCACAGGCGAGATAATGTCTATCTACATCAGGGACCCTGATGGAAACTTAATTGAAATTTCGCAGTATGTTTAATGTTAAAACTTACTATTACTGCCTTTATTATGATCACGCATCCGTTTATATTGGTCTAATGGAGATCATATGGCAATAATTTCTGGAAAGAGTCTATGTTCAAACTTATTGACTTGAAGACATCGAGGTATTCATAAGAAAGCATAAAAAAGGAAAGGTGGTGCCCGGACTCGGAATCGAACCAAGGACACGGGGATTTTCAATCCCCTGCTCTACCGACTGAGCTATCCGGGCAACGAGGCGCATTAAACCGTAATCGCCTCGCTTCGTCAACGAAATTTCTTCAAATCAACGTAGACTGCACAATCTATCACCACTTTGTTGTTATTGCACGCAGAGTCAGGCAAAAAACATCGCCCATGCGGCGGAGATCGGCATCGCCAGCAACAGCGCCGGGAGCATATTCACTACCGGAAACATTTTGATTCCACATACACGCAAGCCGGTCGCCACCAGCAGCAGTCCGCCCACGGCGCTAAAGTCGCCCATCATTGCCGGCGTAGTCAGTGGAAGAATGAGGGTGGCGCAGGCGGCAAGCGTTAACTGGATAATCAACATCGGTGCGCAAATCGCCGAAACGGCGATGCCAAGCGAACAGGCGAAAATTATGGCAGTGAAAAAATCCAGAAAAGATTTAGCGATCAAAATGTTTGGATCGCCGGTCATCCCTTCATGCATCGCGCCGAAAATACCGGTGCCGCTGGCGCAAAAAAGTACAATGATAGCGACGTAACTTTGAATAAATGAGTCGTGTGTCGGTTTCTTACCCGATGCCATAAATAATTGTTGGATTTTCGCGACTGCGCCATTAATGCCTTTTTCCAGCAAACAAAACTCGCCGATGAGCGCGCCGACCAGCGTCGCCAGCACCATCACCGGAAGATTAGCGCACTTCATCACCAGCAGAATACCAATTCCCAGAGAGCACAGACCAAAAATAGACGTCATTGAGACGCGAATCCGTTCTGGCAGACGCTGACTTAACAGCGCGCCAATAACGCCGCCGAATAAAATTGCGCCAGCGTTAATAAAAGGTCCAATTACCACAATGACTCCTGTTATTTGTCTTTCAAATTGCCTTATTATCACGCGATTAAGCTGTTAATAGCTTGATTATCTGTGACGTATAGAGCGCTGATTTTACCTTGCGCCGTCTGGTGAAAGGTGCCATGATTGCGCGAAATTTCTCCTGCCAGCATGGGGCTCGCCGGGATGAACATAGCGCCTTTATATTGTCTTCACTGTCGCCTGACTGCGCGAGGTTTGCCCCTTTCTTTCCTTTTTTTGTCATCCCCGCTATGCGGTGAGGGCAGCGCACGCTCACTGCAGGACAACAGTAAAATCAGAAACAGTCTGTTTTTACTGATGTCTGGCGGTCGGAGCTGGTATCCAGTTTGACCCGGCATCTCGTTGGGCAAGGCATCGGCCTTGTCCGGGGTTACTCTACTCCCGAAACGGGTATTTGCGCTTATGAAATCAATGAATATTGCCGCCAGCGGTGAACTCATCCCCCGTCTCTCCACCCACCGAAACGTAGTGGCGCTGGACAGTACCGACTTTACCGATGTGGCCGCAGTCGTCATTACCCCTGCCGACAGCCGTAGCGGTATTCTGGCGTTGCTTAAACGCACCGGTTTTCACCTGCCGGTATTTATGCTTGCGGATGAACCCGTCAGCGCGCCTGTCGGCGTTACGGCGGTAATCGGCGGGAACGCGCAGGAATGGCTGGAGCTGGAAAACGCTGCCTGTCGCTACGAAGCGGAACTTCTGCCGCCCTTTTATGGCACCCTGACCCAGTATGTCGACATGGGGAATAGTACCTTTGCTTGCCCGGGGCACCAGCATGGCGAGTTTTTTAGAAAACATCCCGCAGGCCGCCATTTTTATGACTTTTTTGGTGAAAACCTGTTTCGTGCGGATATGTGTAACGCCGATGTGAAACTTGGCGATCTGCTAATACATGAAGGTTCTGCCAAACACGCGCAGAAATTTGCGGCAAAAGTGTTTAATGCGGATAAAACCTACTTTGTGCTGAATGGGACTTCGGCGGCGAATAAAGTGGTCACCAACGCCCTGCTGACGCGCGGCGATCTGGTGCTGTTTGATCGTAATAATCACAAATCCAACCACCACGGCGCCCTGATTCAGGCCGGGGCGACGCCGGTCTATCTTGAAGCGGCGCGTAACCCGTTTGGTTTTATCGGTGGCATTGATGCGCACTGTTTTGATGAAACGTACCTGCGCGACCAGATTCGTGACGTGATGCCGGAAAGCGCCGATGCGCTGCGTCCGTTCCGCCTGGCGATCATTCAGCTGGGTACCTATGACGGCACTATTTACAACGCCCGTCAGGTGGTGGATAAAATCGGGCATCTCTGCGATTACATTCTGTTTGACTCCGCGTGGGTAGGCTATGAGCAGTTTATCAATATGATGGCGGATACCTCGCCGTTGCGGCTGGAGCTTAATGAAAACGACCCTGGGATCTTTGTGACCCAATCGGTACATAAGCAACAGGCGGGGTTCTCACAAACCTCGCAGATCCACAAAAAAGATAACCATATTCGCGGCCAGGCGCGTTTTTGCCCGCACAAACGCCTGAACAACGCCTTCATGTTGCATGCTTCAACCAGTCCGTTCTACCCGCTGTTTGCGGCGCTGGATGTCAATGCCAAAATCCACGAAGGGGAGAGCGGTCGCCGCCTGTGGGCGGAGTGCGTTGCGCTGGGCATTGACGCGCGTAAAGCCATTCTCGCCCGTTGCAAACTGCTTCAGCCCTTTATCCCACTGGTGGTTGACGGCAAGCCGTGGCAGGCACATCCGACGGAGACCATTGCCAGCAATCGTCGTTTCTTCAGTTTTGAGCCCGGGGCGAAATGGCATG
Organism: Salmonella sp. 32070601201500089SM; assembly: GCF_017573605.1. Taxonomy (NCBI): domain Bacteria; kingdom Pseudomonadati; phylum Pseudomonadota; class Gammaproteobacteria; order Enterobacterales; family Enterobacteriaceae; genus Salmonella; species Salmonella sp. 32070601201500089SM. The sequence continues at coordinate 6,954 of NZ_JAGETK010000006.1, read as the reverse complement.
GCTTTGAGGGTTATGCGGATGACCAGTATTTTGTCGACCCCTGTAAACTGTTACTGACCACGCCAGGTATTGATGCCGATAGTGGGCGGTACACCGAATTCGGCATCCCGGCGACCATTCTCGCCCACTATCTGCGTGAGAACGGTATTGTGCCTGAGAAGTGCGATCTCAACTCGATTCTGTTCTTGCTGACACCCGCCGAGAGCGAAGAGAAACTGGCGCGGCTGGTCGCGATGCTGGCGCAATTTGAACGGCACATTGAAGACGATACGCCGCTTGCGGATGTATTGCCGACGGTTTTTCAGAAATACCCGGTGCGCTACCGCGATTACACCCTGCGTGAGCTATGTCAGGAGATGCACAATCTGTACGTTAGCTTTGACGTTAAGGATCTGCAAAAAGCGATGTTCCGCAAAGAAAGCCTGCCGCATGTGGCGATGAACCCACAGGATGCCAACAGCGCCTTTATTCGCGGCGATGTAGAGCTGGTGCGTATCAGCGAGGCGGGCGGGCGTATTGCTGCCGAGGGGGCATTGCCATACCCGCCGGGCGTACTGTGCGTGGTGCCGGGGGAGATTTGGGGCGGCGCGGCGCAGCGTTATTTTTTGGCGCTGGAAGAGGGCATCAATCTGTTGCCTGGTTTTTCGCCGGAATTGCAGGGGGTATATAGCGAGACCGATGCCGATGGAATTCAACGCTTGTACGGATATGTTTTAAAGTAACGTTGCCTGCAGGCCGGATAAGGCATTTACACCTTATCCGGCCTGCGAAACAGGGCAAGGATTAATGTGCAACGGGTTGCGAACTTGCCGGAACGCGAACGTGTTTGTATTTGAACAAGGCTACGAACGCGAAGGCCAGCACCAGCGAGTAGCCTGCGAAGATGAGCCACACGGTCTGCCAGTCGGTAATGCCGTTTTGAGTGTAATACTCCACCACTTTACCGCTCACAATGCCGCCCAGGATACAGCCGAAGCCATTGGTCATCATCAGGAACATCCCCTGCGCGCTGGCGCGGATTTCCGGGCGTACTTCTTTTTCGACAAACACCGAGCCAGAAATGTTGAAGAAGTCGAAGGCGCAGCCGTACACAATCATCGACAGTACCAGCAGAACGGTACCGAACGGCGTCGGGTCGCCATAAGCGAACAGGCCGAAACGCAGCATCCACGCCACAATACTGATAAGCATAACGTTCTTGATACCATAACGGCTCAGGAAGAACGGAATGGTCAGGATGAATAACGTTTCAGAAATCTGCGAAATCGACATCATCACCGAGGCGTGCTGCACGATAAAGCTACTGGCGAATAGCGGATCTTTATCAAAGCTATGCAGGAAGGTGTTGCCAAACATGTTAGTGATCTGCAGTTCCGCGCCCAGCATCATGGAGAAGATGAAAAGAAAATCGCCATCCGCTTATTTTTAAACAGCGCAAAAGCGTCAAGGCCCAGCATTGATGTCCAGCTCTGGTTTTTCTGTTGGTTCGCCACCGGAATGTGCGGCAGGGTAAAAGTAAACAGCACCAGCAGAACGGAAAGCGTCGCGCCGATATAAAGCTGCATATGGCTCAGCTCGAAACCGGAGAAACTCACGCCCCACATCGCCAGAATAAAGCCAATGGTGCCCCAGATACGGATAGGCGGAAAGTCAGTCACAATATCCATGCCGGCAGACTGCAGGCGGTAATACGATATGGTATTGATCAAGCCCAACGTCGGCATATAAGCCAACGAGTTAAGCAGGATCACAAAGAACATCGCCCCAGGCGTAGTGACTTCCGCGGCCATGAATAGCGTGATGGCGCCGACAACATGACACAGGGCATAGACCCATTTCGCGCTCAGCCATTTGTCAGCCACAATGCCTAGCAAGGTCGGCATAAAGACGGCGGCAATCCCCAATGAACTATAAACTGCGCCAATAGATGCGCCGTCAAATTTTAAGGTGACGAACATATACGAGCCCAGGGTAGTGAGCCAGCTTCCCCACAGACAGAACTGCAGAAAAGAGAGTATTTTAAGCTGCAGCTTAAGATTCATGTTAATTTCCTCACACCTGAGAGCGGATGAATGTTTTAAAAGGCACATTTGCCGTTGTGATTTGGTGTGATTCTATCAATGAGAGGCGGGCTTTTTTTGTTACCTGTGACAAATATTTGCAAACAATTTCTGATTGCAAAGCAAAAGGGTGACAGAGTTAACACTTTTGCCTTTCCCGCCTCTGTCATTTGCTGGCCAGAGGCGGGATGCGATGGTTTATCGGCGGCGATACGATCGCTGGGCGGAATTCACCTTATACAGATAGCGGCGCGACTCCGCAGATGGATGTCGGGTGGTTAATATCTGGTACACATCCCCCGGTGACATGCGGTTAATCATATTCGCGGCCTGAATTTTATCGTTCGAGAATACGCGTAATACGCTGCCTGCGCCGCCATTGTAGGCGGTAATGACCGCATAGCGCCGCGACGTCGGATTCTCAATACCGCTCAGATAGACATTATTCAACATCGCCAGATACGCTGTGCCGGTATCGATATTGCTGGCGGGGTCGAACAGGAAGTTACGGCTTGGCGTGCCGGACTTACCCTGAGAACGGAAAACATCTTTCCCGGCGCTGTGTTGCACCACCTGCATCAGGCCCAGCGCATCCGCATGGCTGACCGCATACGGGTTAAACGAGGACTCCGTTTGCATAATCGCCAGAATCAGCGACTCGTCAACGCCGTATTTACGGGAGGCCTGGCGTACCATGCCAATGTATTTATGCGCGCGTTTATCAAGGTGGTTCGGCACCAGATTAATGGTGACGCTGTAAATAATACGCAGGCCGTTACTGCGGCTTTTGAGCCGCGTTTTCAGCAAGTAATCCGCGAATGTCGTGGCACGGCCTTCCCAGCGAATAGGCTGGCCGGTATTGTCGAGGACCTGACCATACAGGAAGGGTTCTTTAGAAATTTTTATGTCATCGACATCGGAGTAAAGATCGACGGAGGTTGGGTCGTCACCCATGAGCAACGTTTTAATAATGGCCCGGCGCAGATGTGCGGTAGGTTCCGTCCCGGCGATGGTTTCAACGGTAATGGTCCCATCATCAAAGTTGATGTGGCTACGGGTCTGGAACTGATCGGTATATTTGACGTAGTCTTTCGGCCCGGCGATCAGGACTTCCTTATATCCCCACAGATTTTCAATATTGTTGGCAAATTGCCCCATCAAAATATCAAAGCCGTTGGTATCCTTGACCCAGGCTTCATTATACGTCTCGCCTTTTTTGGTCGAACTGGAGCAGGAGATGAGCAACGGCGCAATAACAGCAAGCGCGAGTAATTTTTTCATCATTCCGGGAGTGCATGTTGTGTTGTCGTTATGCCATGTTGCCGGGCAGCGGCGCTAAGGGCTTATCCGGCATAACTCACAGGCCGAATAAGCGCAGCCTCATTCAGCAACGGGCCTATTTTTTATCTTCCGGCGTATAACCTTCAATATGAACGTCTTTGCCTTCGAACAGGAAGCTCACCATCTCCTGTTCCAGCAGTTTACGGTGCTCGGCGTTCATCATGTTGAGCTTTTTCTCGTTAATCAACATGGTCTGCTTATGCTGCCACTGCGCCCACGCGTCCTTAGAGATCTCGTTATAGATACGTTTTCCTAGTTCGCCAGGGTAGAGCTGAAAATCTTGCCCTTCAGCGTCGCGTTGCAGGTAAGTACAAAAAATCGTTCTGCTCATAAGTCATCCTCTTCATCGACCGGAGCGTTAAACTGGCGCTCCGGTACGTAACTGCTGTAACAAGCGCTCCACGGGGGCCGCCAGTCCGACTGACGGCGGTTGCGCTAAGTTATACCAGAGCGCGCTGCCTTCATCCATGCAGACGCCCAGTGACGACACGGGAAGCCACATAGGCACAATATCCAGGTGGAAATGGCTAAATGTGTGGCGAAACGCGTTAAGCTGGGTCAAATTATCAGCGTTAACATGCCGTTGCGCCAGCCATTCACGTAATTCATCTTCGCTGGCGAACTGCGGGAAGCAGTAGAGTCCGCCCCATAAACCGTTGGGAGGGCGCTGCGCCAGGAAAATCTCCTGATTATGCTGTAACAATAAAAAGTAACCCGTCCGCTCCGGCAACGTCTGTTTCGGTTTCTTGCCCGGATAGCGTGACCAGCTTTCATGCGCAGCGGCGATACAACCGTTTTGCAGCGGACACAGGGTGCACTTTGGCTTTGAACGCGTACAAACCATCGCGCCCAGATCCATCATCGCCTGATTAAAACGCTCCACGCCGCGTGCGGGCGTCACTTGCTCGCTCAACGTCCACAGCGTATTCTCCACCTCTTTTTTTCCAGGCCAGCCGCTAACAGCATAACAGCGAGCCAGCACACGTTTAACGTTTCCATCAAGAATCGGATAATGTTTACCTAACGCGAGGGAGAGAATCGCGCCGGCGGTTGAGCGCCCGACGCCGGGTAGCGCGGCGATTTCGGCAAAAGTTTGCGGGAATTCTCCACCGTGAAGCGTCGCCACCTGTTGCGCCGCTTTATGCAAATTACGCGCGCGGGCGTAATAGCCGAGCCCGGTCCATAAATGGAGCACTTCATCCAGCGGCGCATTCGCTAAATCCGTCACTGTGGGAAAGCGCGCCATAAATCGCTCAAAGTAAGGAATCACCGTCGTCACCTGCGTTTGTTGCAACATGACTTCCGAGAGCCATACTTTGTAAGGCGTCTTGTTAATTTGCCAGGGCAGCGTTTTCCGCCCGTATTTGTCGTACCAGTCCAGAACCTGGGCTGAAAATTGAGACGCTTGCATGGAAACTCATTCATTATTGCCGGGGGCAAGATTGCAGCACAGAGGCCGCAGGGTGTAAACCGGAACTTTCCGCAGTGCGCTTCATGCTTGCATCCGGCAACTAACTTTGGATAATGCCCGTTTTCAGAACTCAAACACAGCAGACTACACTTTTATGAAAAACGACGTCATTTCACCGGAATTTGATGAAAACGGTCGCCCGCTGCGCCGTATTCGTAGTTTTGTTCGTCGCCAGGGGCGACTGACAAAGGGGCAAGAGCACGCGCTGGAAAACTACTGGCCGGTGATGGGCGTCGAGTTCAGCGAAGCGCCGGTAGATTTCGCCACGTTGTTTGGTCGCGAAGCGCCGGTGACGCTGGAGATTGGTTTTGGCATGGGGGCGTCTCTCGTGGCGATGGCGAAAGCGCGCCCGGAGCAGAATTTCCTCGGCATTGAAGTGCATTCACCCGGTGTCGGCGCGTGTCTGGCGTCCGCTCATGAAGAGGGCGTTGAAAACCTGCGTGTCATGTGCCACGACGCGGTAGAAGTGTTGCATAAAATGATTCCTGACAATTCTTTATCGATGGTTCAGCTCTTTTTCCCTGACCCGTGGCATAAAGCGCGTCATAATAAACGCCGTATCGTTCAGGTGCCGTTTGCTGAACTGGTATTGAGCAAGCTGAAATTGGGCGGCGTTTTCCATATGGCGACCGACTGGGAAGCGTATGCGGAACACATGCTTGAAGTCATGTCTTCTATCGACGGGTACAAAAATCTGTCAGAGAGCAATGATTATGTACCGCGCCCGGAATCGCGCCCGGTAACGAAATTTGAACAACGTGGCCATCGTCTTGGTCATGGCGTATGGGACTTAATGTTCGAGAGGGTGAAATAATGGCAAAGAACCGTAGTCGTCGTCTGCGTAAAAAAATGCACATTGACGAATTCCAGGAATTAGGATTTTCGGTGGCATGGCGTTTTCCGGAAGGTACATCTGAAGAGCAGGTCGATAAGACTGTCGATGACTTTATTAATGACGTTATTGAGCCTAATAAACTGGCGTTTGACGGCAGCGGCTACCTGGCCTGGGAAGGGCTGATTTGTATGCAGGAAATCGGTAAATGTACCGAAGAACATCAGGCGATTGTGCGTAAGTGGCTGGAAGCGCGCAACCTTGAAGAAGTCCGAACCAGCGAACTTTTCGACGTTTGGTGGGACTAATGAGTACAGGGTCGGCAAATGCCGGCCCGCTTTGTCTTGAGGGAAAGTTATGATGCGCAAAACGCTGCTGGCGGCAGTGCTAACGTTTACGGCGATGGCCGCTCATGCAGATTACAAATGCAGCGTCACGCCGCGTGACGATGTGATCCTGAGTCCACAAACGGTGCAGGTGAAAGGTGAAAACGGCAACCTGGTGATCACGCCGGACGGCAATGTGATGTACAACGGTAAGCAGTACACCCTTAGCGCCGCGCAGCGCGAGCAAGCGAAAGATTACCAGGCGGAGCTGCGAAGCGCGCTGCCGTGGATTGATGAGGGCGCCCGATCGCGCGTCGAAAAAGGCCGCGTGGCGCTGGATAAAATCATCGCTAAAGAGGTGGGCGAAAGCAGCAACATGCGTAGCCGTCTGACGAAGCTTGATGCGCAATTAAAAGCGCAAATGAACCGCATTATCGAACATCGTACGGACGGCCTGACGTTCCACTATAAGGCTATCGACCAGGTGCGTGCCGACGGTCAGCAGTTGGTGAATCAGGCGATGGGCGGTATTTTGCAGGACAGCATTAACGAAATGGGCGCCAAAGCGGTGCTTAAAGGCGGCGGCAATCCTTTACAGGGCGTGATGGGCAGCCTCGGTGGTTTGCAAACCGCTATCCAGAACGAATGGAAAAATCAGGAGAAAGATTTCCAGCAGTTTGGCAAAGATGTCTGTAGCCGCGTAGTGACCTTAGAAGATAGCCGCAAAGCGCTGGTTGGCAGCCTGAAGTAATCTTTCCTTTTTAAACAATGGCGCAGATCGTATCTGCGCCTTTTTATTGTCTATGGAAAACCCCCAGCTAGGCTGGGGGTTCCGGAAAGCTTTCAGCTTTAAGCCAGTTATTAAAACCCCTTTTGATTTGTTAAAACATCTTGCGGTCTGGCAACTGCAAAAGTTCAACAAGA